>JBFJZQ010000231.1:0-5609 GCA_041622015.1 Oleiphilaceae bacterium | reverse complement strand
GTAGACTGACTAAGGTCATAGGGTTAAGTAGGTGCTTCACTTCGCAATAGCCGACGCCCCATTTTCCGTAATGTTCACGTTGCTCATCAAAAATAAGGGTTAAGTCAGATGCTAAATCAAAATTCGAAATCCATTGTTCGGAAATCGAACTCTCACCATGAAAAAAAGCGCAGCAATTTATTTCAGGGTAGGTATTTGAATAAGCGGATAGAGACTTCAAAGCCGCTTCGGCAAATGGACAGCCAGTATGACGTAAAAAAACCAGTAGGTTTTTACAGTCAGATTTTAGAAAGTCTGTTTCCGGAGCACGGCTGCCAACGTGGAGAGTTGGTGAGAGTGTTTGTTCCGGTGGCTTGCTTAGTCCGATAAAAGGCATGGGTTTCTCGCTCTGTGCGCCGTTCTAGAAGAAACTGATCAATCGTTCTAGTCGGGTATCATCAATTGTGGATTTCATTCGAAACCGACAGAAACAGAGTCGGGCGTTTATGCGCCAGCATTAATGCCGCATTTCTGTTCTCCAAGTCTAGTTTGAAGTAAATACACTTTTAATGCCATATTGTTAAATAGGTATCTATCTTTAGCTTTATATTGTCGATTAAGTGGCTTATCTTTGTATGCATATGGTGCTGAATGGTTTTATTCATAAGCATGTCGTTTATTCAGTCGACTTAAATGAAAAATGGGATTTAATGTGAATATTTCTAAGGAACAGAATTTGGAAAAGCGTTTTTTCCAAATATTGCCTCGTTATTTTTTAATTATCACTTTATTTTTTCTTCCATCTATGTCTCAAGCCGATGCCCTAAAATTAACCACCGTCGATTGGCAGCCATTTTACGGACATGACTTGCCGGAACAAGGTTTCTTTGCCGCCATTATCAGAGAAGCGTTTAAGCGCGCAGGCTATGACATAGAAATTAATTTCCAGCCCTGGAAACGAGCGTTGGAAACAACCCAGAAGGGCAATTATGACGGGCTATTAGGTGCTTATTATAGTGAGGCACGCTCTAACTTTCTGAATTTTACGGATGTTGTTTATGAGAATGAAGATATCTTCTTATCGAAAAATAAAGCGCTGGTAAATTATCAAAACCTGAGTGATCTCAAGGATTATAGAATTGGTGTTATGCGAGGGGCTGCATATTCAGAAGAGCTTAGGAAACAAGGCTACAAGGTGGTAGAAACCAATAATGAACAGCAATCATTACGGATGTTGTGTCGTGATCGTCTTGATCTCGTGTTGATGTCTAAAATGCATTACGATTTTCTGTTTGCTAATGAGCCAGATATTTTTTCAGGCTCAGAAAGTTTGCTAATCTTAGACAAGCCTTTCAAAACCTATCCCTTATATGTTCCGATCACCAAAAAAAGACCCGATAGCGATGAGATCGTGAATCGGTTTAACAGCGCCTTATCTGAATTGAAGCAAGATGGCTCCTATGGAGAAATTCTGAATCGCTTTGGTCTGTCGTCTCGGTAAGCATGCTTATAAAGGATTATTTAAGCTAAGCAGTCTGTTGAAGATACTGGCATTACACTGCCTATAAATTGTACAGATAGTTAAGAATATGATGTATTCTTATACCAATACCTGACAAGTAATTTTGGAGTGAAATAATGGACTTCTTCCAAGTTATCAAATTTTCATTAAGCTTTGTTATCTTCGTTTCCTATGGCTGGGCGGGTGAGACGATAATTGTGAAGCATTACCAGCAGCAAGAACGCTATGAATTTGGTTTAAAAGTGCTCGATTTGGCACTCAGTAAATTGGGAGAGCCTTATCAGGTAATTGGGCCCAAGACCCAAGAAGTCAATGAGGGGAGGGGCGAGATTCAAGTCATTGAAGGCCAACTGGATTTAGAATTTATGTCGGCAACTTTGGATCGAGAGTCCAAAATGCTTTCTGTAAAAATCCCAATTTATCAAGGCTTGTTAGGTCTTCGCTTACTGCTGGTAAAGCCTGAATTAAATGAAAAAATAAAGCACATAAATAGTGTTAATGACCTTGGTCAGTTTGTCGGTGGACATGGAACCCACTGGGGAGATCTCCCTGTTTATGCGGAAAATAATCTGAAAGTCGTCACAGCAGTGAAGTACGATAATCTATTTGAAATGCTCAAACGGAATAGGTTTGACTACTTTCACCGAGGTATCAATGAAATTTGGGCTGAGCTGGACCGTTATGCTGATGATTTTGTCGTGGCAGATGATGTCATGCTGTATTATCCACAGCCGGTATATTTTTACATTGGTAAACATCGCCCCGAATTAGCCAAAAAGCTTGAACAAGGCTTGATGGCGGCTTTAGCCGATGGTTCTTACCAAGCACTCTTCCAAGAGTATTATAAAGACATGCTTTTACGAGCTAATCTGGGGGCTCGACAATTAATTATCCTCGAAAACTCTACCGTTCCTCCCACTTCTTTTCCCATGCACCTCGAATGGTGGACTCCTTAGTTGACTACTTTTTGTCTTTGCCATAGTGAGCTCATCTTCTAAATCCTGAATAAGAGTGTACTTATAAAAACAAGCCTCACGAGCATGGCCGCCAATCATAATTTATGACGAAAGTGGCATGCTTGAAAATTGCCACAGTAAGATGTAAAAAGAATGCGGTGTATTATTGGAACAGGTAAGTTGATAAGAGATCAATATAAGTTAGCGACCTACTAAGTTGAAATATTATTTTTGATTTCAGCTATCCATAGTACTTATAGGCATAGTACTTATAGGCATAGCACTTATAAACATAGTACCAATAAATATAGTGATGAACTTGAAGATTATTTAAACTACTTTTTTGCAAAATCATTCTCTGAAGAACACAGCAATTTCTAGATCTTAAAGGAGTTAAGCATGGAGATGTTTTCAGTTCCAAATGTGAAGAAAACAGAAAGTGGCCACGAACGCCGTGTTGGGTTCGAACTAGAGGTCGGAAATGTAACCATTGAAGACGTGGCTAAAGCTTTACATCAAGCGCTGGGTGGCTCAATTGAGAAAACCAGTGCCTACGAATTTCATATTAAAGATCTTGAAATTGGCGACTTAAAAATTGAACGCGATGCACACCTTCTGACTTCTCTTAAGTATCGAGAGTGGCTAGAAGATCTAGGTGTGGATTTTTCGCATAACTCTGATGCAGAAAAAATTGAACAGAGCGTAGATAAGTTAAGTCGCGGGCTCATTCCCTGTGAAATTGTGACCTCGCCCATACCTTTCTCTAAATTCGGCGAGCTGCAAACACTCGTGGACGTGCTAAATGAGGTGGGGGCAGAAGGCACGCAAGAATCTCTTCGATATGCCTTTGGTTTGCACCTCAACCCTGAAGTGCCTGCGATGAAAGTCGAGACTTTATTAGCTTTTGTGCAGGCATTCATTTTAACGACGGACTGGATTATTGATGATTCAGAGACAGACTTTTCCCGGCGCTTTTTTACTAAGTTTATCGATCCCTTTCCCGCAGACTACGCTGAGCTAATACTGGATGAGAATTATCGCCCGGATATGACCCAGTTTATGGATGATTATCTGGAACATAATCCCACGCGTAATCGGCCTTTAGATATGTTGCCGATATTTTATGAGATTGATAAAGACAGATTGATGGCGGCGTTACCTGAGGAGCAGAAAGAACTGGTTAAGGGCCGACCGGCATTTCACTATCGCTTACCAGATTGCCGTATCGGTGAAGATTTCTGGACTATCGCCACGGAGTGGAACAGATGGAACGTTATTGAACAAATCGCTGAAAATAAAAGCTTAAGAGAACAGCTTATAGCGATGTGGCAAAAAGAGTATGACTCCTTTGCCATAAGCCATAAAAACAACTGGGTGAAAACCATAGGCAAATTTATAGCGGAGCATGATATATACGAGCAATAAAAGGGGGAGAAACATAATGACAGGAGGGCCATTATGAAGCAAAACGTCATCGTAGGCGTCACAGGGCCAGATAATGGCGGTTCCGCTGCATGGTGGATGACCCGACTTGCATTAAGACGAGCCGGTGCTAAGCCAGTAAGAGTCACACCTTCGAGGAAGGTTAAAGCAGCAGATCTAGATGGTTTGATCATTGGTGGTGGTACGGATGTCGAACCGGCTCACTATGGTCAGGAACCTCAGTTAGGTGATGAGGCCAATAAAAAGTTTAGACTCCGTGACTGGTTAATCTCTTCCTTATTGTTTTTATTAAGAATCTTGACCAGGCAAAAAAAGTCAGAGGGTTATGATCTTAAGCGAGACGCTATGGAAAAAGAGCTTATTGAATACGCCTTAAAAAAAGGGCTTCCGATATTAGGTATTTGTCGCGGCGCGCAGTTATTGAACATTGTCACCGGCGGTAGTTTACACCAAAAAATTACCGAGTTTTATTCTGAAGAACCGCATGTTCGCAGCTTATTGCCACGAAAGCGGATTGTGTTAGAAGAAGACACTAAATTAGCTTCATTTATTCAAGACGGTACCCGTTATGTCAATGCCTTACATGATCAGGCTATGAATAAACTGGGCGCAGGGATGATCGTGACAGCAAGAGACGGAGGAGGTGTCGTGCAAGCTATAGAACATACCCGACATGACTTTGTGCTTGGGGTACAGTGGCACCCTGAATATCTCCCACAGATTGCGTCGCAGCAGCGTATTTTCCGAGGCTTAGTGGACTGTGCAACAAAACTTTCACCAGCAAAGAATGAAAACTAAATGATTGAACTTTGGAATAGTGTTAATTTTTTAGATAGCTATGTCGGGCTTTTTTTTATGGCCTTTTTGGCTGCGACGATTATTCCTGCTTACTCGGAAATTCTCTTGGTGTCGATGGCCGCGGCGGGTAAAGACCCTGCTCTGTTGTTATTGTTTGCTGCTACAGGCAACACCTTGGGTTCTGCTGTCAATTGGGGTATGGGCCGGTATCTATTGCACTTTGAAGATAGACGCTGGTTTCCCTTCAAAAAAGATAAATTAGGTTTATCTCAGCGCTGGTTTCAAAAGTATGGCGTCTGGTCATTACTCATGGCGTGGGCGCCGATCGGTGGCGATGCCTTGACCTTTGTTGCAGGTATAATGAAAGTGCCTTTTCCGATCTTTCTTGTGTTAACGGGTATTGGTAAAACCATTCGATATATCTTGGTTTTGGGTATCGCGGATCATTTTTTTACAGCTTTCTAGCGTTGTTTTCCTAAGTATGCTGCTGTTTATGTCAGGTTCGAATTTATTTGTAGAGTCGTGTCGTTGCAGTTAAAAATATCGTCTGAGTTGCGTGGCCGGCTAAAATAATAACCTTGATAGGCATCGCAGCCATTTTCATCCAGAAATTGTAATTGTTGTTCATTTTCCACACCTTCCGCGACCACCTTCATGCCTAATTCTTTGGCGAGCAGAATAATGACTTTGGTGATTAACTGATCTTCGCCATCTTCGGCCAGACCATCGGTGAAGGATTTGTCTATTTTCAAGGTTGAAACAGGGAAACGTTTAAGGTGACTCAAGCTTGAATAGCCTGTCCCAAAGTCATCAATCGAGAGTCGTATTCCTCGTGCCTGAAGTGACTGCATAACCTCAAATGCTTCGTCCAAATCAGACATCAGCATACCCTCGGTAATTTCGAGCTCAAG
>JBFJZQ010000230.1:0-5621 GCA_041622015.1 Oleiphilaceae bacterium | reverse complement strand
TGTGGGTGAAAGAAGTGGAGGGTAGGGATCTAGATGGTGAGCATGCAGCAGAGGAATGGATAGGCAAATTTGCTCATGACTTCCCGGAAATTACTTAAATTTCGCTATATTACTCTTCTAATATAGTTTAACCGTTAGTTATATCGACAAAGATTGTTAATTTTTGACCAGGCTTTAAATACTTTTTCTTGTCTAGTTTATTCCATATAACTAAGTCATTTATTGAAACATTAAACTTTCCAGCAATCCGTGCTAGAGAATCCCCCTTTCGAACGTAATATCCTACTTTCTGGATCATCTCTCTCTTTTTATAAATAGAGTTTAAGCTTGGTCTGGTAGACTGAGTTGCTATACTTTTAGACCAAATTACCAATTTTTGCCCTGGCTTAATTGGGTCTGTGGGCGCCATGCCGTTCCAGCGAGCAAGTTCACGTACGCCAATTTTATGTTCACGAGAAAGATCCCACATAGTGTCACCACTCTTCACTCTATAGTTTATTTTTTCAGTGGCTTTTTTTGAACCTATCTGAGCTTGCTTTTTGCTCAGACGGTTTTCTTGACTAAGGTCATAGTAATTAGACCCCTTTGATGGGGTAGGTATTAGTAGTTTTTGTTTTGTTTTAATGATGTTTGATTTTAAATGATTTATTTCTTTAATAAGCATTGGTGAAGTGTTGAATGCTTTGGCTATTTTAATTAAAGAGTCGCCCGATTTCACTGTGTAACGCTGCCAGTTAATTCTTTTTTCAGGTGGCAAGGTTTTCAAATTTTCTGTAAAAGTTGCTGCGCTTTCGATAGGTACTAATAATCGATGAGGACCAAGTGGTGAGCTTGCCCACTGATTGAATCCTGGGTTTAGTTGATAAATTTCACTTATGTCTATTTCAGCCAAGCTTGCAGCTTGTGCTAGATCAATTTGAGCGCCGATATCGACTTTATCGAAATAGGGGGTGTCCGAAATATAAGGGAATTCAACACCATATTTTTCAGGATTTAAGACAATTTGAGATAAGGCAATCAACTTTGGAACGTATGCTCTAGTTTCTTTTGGTAAATCTAAAGACCAGAAGTCAGTACTTTTATTTTTAGCCTGGTTTTTTTTGATTGCGCCCCTGACTCTGCCTGAACCAGAATTATACGCTGCTAAAGCATGTAACCAGTTGCCGTCAAATATCTCATTTAAGTAAGTCAGATAATTCAAGGCGGCTTCAGTAGAAGCCAGCACATCTCGGCGTCCGTCATACCACCAGTCTTGCTCCAAGCCATAGATTTTACCTGTTCCTGGAATAAACTGCCAAAGACCTGAAGCTCTGCCATGGCTGTATGCAAAAGGGTTATAAGCACTTTCTACGAAGGGTAAAAGTGCTAACTCCATAGGTAATGCCCTCCGCTCGACTTCATTAACAACATGATGCATATAGCGTGAAGCACGATTAAAGGTTCTGGTTAAATAATCTGGATTTCTTGTATACCAATTCCTTTGTGCTTCGATCCGATTATTTTCAAGCTCTAGATCTAATTGAAAGGTGCTTCTTATCCTGTCCAGTAAATCTGCTTCTTTATCTGAATGATCATTGGTGCGAAGTGAAAGTAGTTCTTTGTTAATGAGGTTTTCCAGCTCATCTTCTGGTGTAAAGAAGCCGTATTGTGAATAGTCATTTTTAGCTTTTGTATGCTCAGGTAGTTTGCTGTCAATGGGGTCATAAGGAAAATCTAAAGTCTCAACAATTTCAGGCTGATTTAAAGCGGCAATATCATCCTGTAAAGTTGGATCTGTTGCTAAAGTATTTTTAGTAAATTGGCTGTGTTGAAATAATAGTTGGGGGGGGGAGTTTTTTTTAGCTTTGTTTTCAGTTACTGCAGTATCTGTATGTGTTTCTTTGCTAACAATTTGAGAAACAACATTATTTTCTGAAACAGAAGGAGCTTGAGAGTTTGCCTTATCCTGAGTCTCTGACATCACTTCTGAATCAAATTGTTCATGGGATGAGCTTGTTGTTTTCAAGGTCTTTAATTGGCTACAAGCGGCCAAGAATAGAAGGCAAATACAGATACTTAAGAGGCGCATAATTCCAGAGAGTAATAGTTTGTCGTATAGTGATAGCAAGTCTATAGGCTTGTAACTAAACTTCAATGAATTTTAGCTCTATTAAGATAACGTAATTATTGATGACGTCTAGAAAAAGATTGGCTAAGGCATTAGTTTAAAGAGATAAATAAACTTTTATTTTAGCATGGCGTTAGGTTTTAGCTTACCCTGTATGATGAAATAAATGACTCTTTTTTAGAGCATGGGGTCAGTACATAGATTTATTATGAATATCAAAACTCACCGCTTATAGTATTAAAAGATGTCGTGTCTTAATAATGAGTATTTCAAATGCAAAAATTAACTAAGCCGGTAACTTTAAACTCAAGTAAACAAATTGATCTTGAGTTATGGTTTCAAACAGCTTTAGGTCGTAATTTACTTGCTAATCAGAGAGAGTTAATTACGTCGGTAATTAAAAGTTATTTTGGGGTATTTCAGGTTGAAATTGGTGTTTCACATCGTGTGCCTGTTGGTAACGCGAGTAATATTGCGCACAAGTACTTTGTTATACCTGAATGGTCTGCTGATTTGCCAGCTAATATACTAGTCTCGGAGTCTGATGAGCTTAGTTTAGATTCAGGAAGTGTAGATCTGGTTATACTCCATCATTCTCTTGATTTTGCAAAAGACCCTCATCAAACGTTAAGAGAAGCTAGTAGGGTGCTAAAGTCTACAGGTCATCTTGTTATTTTGGGCTTTAATCCTACAAGTTTGTGGGGTATAAGAAAGTTGTTCAATAGACGCAAGCTGGCTCCTTGGAATAACAGATTTATTAGTGGCAACAGGCTATCCGACTGGTTGAATTTGTTACATTTTCAAGTTAGTGACATTGAATATCATTATTATGGCCTTCCATTCAATAGATTCAGTATGCTCAAGCAGTTTTTATGGCTAGATAATATATTGAATCCTAAAGTACCCTTAGGTGCTTATTATATTTTAAGTGCTCAGAAGCAGACCTATTCTCGCATCCAAAATAAGCAACGATGGAAACAACCTGCTAAAGCAGTAGGTTTAAGTTTATCAAGCTCAAGAAACATTTATAATATTTCCCAGAAGCCAAAAACTAAGAAAAATATTATCGATTAAAAACTTTACTCTTTGTGTTATTGGAGCAAGAAGTGCGTCAAATAATTCTAGATACAGAAACAACAGGTATAAACCCTCAGTTAGGTCACCGAATCATAGAAATCGGTTGCGTCGAAATGATTGATAGAAAATTAACCGGCAAACATTTTCATGTGTATATTAATCCTCAGCGCGTTGTGGAAGATGAAGCCATAGCAGTTCATGGCATCACAAATGAGTTCCTTAAAGATAAACCTGTTTTTCAACAGGTTGCTGATGAGTTTTATCAATATATTAAAGGTGCCGAGTTAGTCATTCATAACGCAGCTTTTGATGTTGGTTTTATCAATCATGAATTTTCGCTGTTGAAGCCAAAACTTCCTCCCGTAGAAGGTTATTGTGAAATACTAGACACTTTGGCGATGGCGAGAAAGAAGCATCCAGGGCAAAAAAACAGTTTAGATGCTTTGTGTAAACGTTATGGTATTAATAACTCTCATCGTGAGTTGCATGGCGCACTTCTTGATGCAGAAATCTTGGCGGATGTTTACCTCTTATTAAGTGGTGGCCAGACTATTCTGTCGCTTGATAAAGACGGGGGTGACGATGATGCAAATGAATCAAGTTTAAGGCGGATTTCTCTTGATAGACCCTCTCTTAAAATTGTTTTGGCAAATAATGACGAGCTAACAGAGCACTCGAAATATTTAGATGCAATGAAAAAAGGGGCAGACGAGGTCATCTGGCACAAAATTACTTAAAATTGATTACGAAAACATACAGTAGGAAACTTGTGATGATGGAAAAATGTGTTATAAATTAACTAACAAGCAAATTTAGTTAAGATTTATTTGAATATGTTTTATCCGTTATCAGGTCTCCATAAACGATTCATAATAGCTGTTTAAAGAGTTTTAAAGCTATGTTGTTTAAAACTACTTTGTTTCAAAACATAAAACACGTATTTATTAATTCGAACCGGATGCAATAACCTACATGGCCCTTTCTTCGACAAGTTTAAGTTCGATCGAGCTGGTAAAGCCGGAAATCGAAAACACAATTCAACAAGCCGAAAAAAGCCTGGAGCGTTTTCAGGAAAATAGAGATAGCGGCGAAGATCTGCAAAACTGTATTGACTATTTAAATCAACTGCGCGGAATTTTTGTTTTAGTCGAAGTTCAAGGTTGTGTTCTTTTATGCCAAGAATCAGTGAACTTAGCTAACGAAGTTCCGGTCGGCGCAAGTGATGATAAAAACGGTTTACTTACAAATTTAAGTAACGCAATCTTCATACTTCGAAGATATACAGAATATTTCTGCCAATATAAAACAGATTTCCCAGAGTTACTGCTTCCCATAATAAATGAACTTCGAGTTGCCAGAAAAACCAAACCTTATCCAGATTCGCATTTCTTCGACTTAACGCCAAATCAACATTTTGACTCTACTAAATTACTTGACTCTGGCGATCAGAAAAAATTAGATGATTTTGATCATCATGCAAAACGCTTTAGGCATATGTATCAAGTTGGATTACTTGATCTACTGCGTGAGAGAAATACCGATATCAGCCTACGTTTGATAAACCGTGCATCCCTCGGATGTGTGCGCCTATGCTATGGTGAAGCAATGGCTGAGTTTTGGGCTCTGGTCTCAATACTCACTGAAGCTTGTTTGAGTGAATCAATAACGATAAATGATCAACGTAAACGTTTATTTATGAAGATCGAAAAATATCTTCGGGAAATGGCATTGGTTGGTAAAACCGTAACGGTTAAATCGGCTCCGGATTCTATTCGTAAAGAGTTGCTTTATCTGGTGGCACTTAGCGGTGCCAAAGCAGAAAAAGTACAAGCTCTTCTTGCTGGTTTTAATATTTCTCCCTTTGAATTTACAGAATTAGATTTACAAAAAGAAAGTAGGCGTTTATTTGGTCCTGGGGCCGATGTTTTAAAATCATTATCCAGTGCGTTACAAGAAGAATTAACTCAGTTAAAAGATAAGTTAGATATTCTAGAGCGTCACGGAGATCCACAAGCTGAAGATATTACGTTCATCGCCTCAGTATTTGAGCGTTTGAGTAGTACCTTATCCATGCTCGATTTATCTAAGATAAGTGCTGTGTGTGATCTACAGGTCAAGCGCGTTTCTCAATGGGTTGTTCAAGAGAAAGATGTAACAGAACCCGAATTAATGCAGGTTGCTGATGTAGTATTGAATATTGAGCAAGCGATAAAGTGTTTTGAAGAGACTGGTATTCAAGCTGATATTGATACTCATGAACATCTCAATGGTGAGCAAGGGCCGTTTTTAATAGAGGCTATTTTAGTGGTGATTGAAGAGTCAAAATCTGGTCTTTCTTTAGTTAAACGATCTATTAGCTCTTATATTGACTCGCAGGGTGATAAGTTGCACATGGCTAATGTTGGGCCGGTTTTAGTCGGAATTAAAGGTGCTATGG
>JBFJZQ010000229.1:0-5638 GCA_041622015.1 Oleiphilaceae bacterium | reverse complement strand
AGCTTTTCAGTACTCCAGTTCTGGCCTTTCACCTCAAGAGCTATGACATAGTCTTGCGCTTGAATATGAGCAAGAATAGATTCCGTTTCTTTTAAAACGAGTCGTTTGATATCGGCATTTTTACTTCTTGCCGCTAACGGTAACTCGATGATTTCGAAACTCATGTCTTTTGGTAAGCGTTTTACGTATTCAGAAACACCCTCATTTACCCATGAAGGCATTTTTGTTCCAATCGATAAGATTTTTATCTTCATGCTAAATTACAATTAAAACCTTAAAAGAACGATCACTTAATGCTCACTAACTGTCTGGCTTGCATCAGGCCCATCACGCCAAAAACCTTCTAAGTCGTAGAACGTTCTCGCCGAAGGAAGCATAACATGGACAACTACTTCGCCCAGATCGACTAATACCCAATCACTTACTTCAGCACCTTCAACACCAAGTGTTTTGATACCTTGTGATTTAACTTCAGTCACAAGGTTGTCAGCCAAAGAACGAACATGACGGGTTGATGTACCTGAAGCAACAACCATAAAATCAGTTACACTTGTTTTATCTTTAACATCAATGACACAGATATTGTCGGCTTTAAGATCTTCTAATGATTCTATGACTAACTTTTTTAGTTCAGTACTTTGCATGTAAGTTATATTTTCCTATGACTGATACAAATTATGCGCTTGGATATATTCAGCAACCTTCGTGCCGACCAAATGCGTGATATTTTTACGTTCTTTACTTAAATTTCGTATTTCTGTGCTCGATATATCATATAAATCGAGTGACAAAACAACCGCTTTTCCAAATTGACAAGCCTTTAACTCGCTAGAATCTTCGATGACCGAAAATCCGAGTTTACTTAAGTTATCCATACTTTCTTTACGCTTGTCGAATAATGCTTCATCTGAAACATTAAAAGAACCTGCGGGCCTATCTATTACTATTAAATTAGCAAGCCTTGATATTTCATCCGCCTTATACCAATCAGAGAAGCTTAATAATGAATCAATTCCCATTGCAAAACTTAAAGGCTCATCACCTATATCCGTCTTGATAGATAACAATGAATCAAAGGTATAACTTGGAACAGCTTGAGCCAGCTCTCTTTCATCAACAATAAGCTCTGGATAAGCAGATACTGCTATATTCAGCATTTCTAAACGCTGCTTGGGGCTGGCAGCTACGGTATTTTTATGAACAGCCATATAACATGGCATCAAATACAACTCGCTTACCTTTAAAACAGACACCAAATCCCGTGCTAAATAAATATGACCATTATGCACAGGATCAAACGTTCCACCCAAATAAACTTTCATAGATTTACAGGCTGAGTATCAGAACAACAATGAAACAAAACAAGTTACTGACGAATATGGCCATCACCTAATACAACAAACTTCTCTGAAGTAAGGCCATGTAAACCAACAGGACCACGAGCATGAATCTTATCTGTTGAAATGCCAATTTCAGCGCCCAAGCCATACTCAAAACCATCAGCAAAGCGTGTTGATGCGTTTATCATTACCGAACTTGAATCGACACGCGCCAAAAACTGTCTACCTTTCGTATAATTTTCAGTCATGATGGAATCGGTATGATGCGAGCCATATTTATTTATATGCGCAATTGCTTCATTCATATTTTCAACAATTTTGATAGACAAGATAGGCGCTAGGTATTCAGTCGACCAGTCCTCTTCATTTGCTATATTGATCTCAGCTAAAATCTGACGCGTTTCAGGACACCCTCTTAATTCAACGCCTTTCTCTTTATAAAGATCAGCAAGCTGTGGAAGGATGCTGCTTGCAATCGGCGCATCAACTAACAAAGTTTCCATGGTATTACAGGTACCATAACGCTGGGTTTTTGAGTTAATAGCGACTGCAATGGCCTTTTCAATATCCGCATCACGATCTACAAAAACATGGCAAATCCCATCCAAATGCTTAATCACCGTTACTTTGGCATCTCGGCTAATTCTTTCGATCAAACCTTTACCGCCACGAGGCACGATAACATCAATGTAGTCAGGCATGGTGATCATTTCACCCACAGCTTCACGGTCTGTCGTTTCCACTACCTGTACAGTCGCCTCTGGCAGACCTGCTTCTTTTAGGCCTATAGATAAACAACCTGCAATCGCTTTATTGGAATGAATAGCTTCAGAACCGCCTCTTAAAACAGTAGCATTACCCGATTTAATACATAGGCTGGCGGCTTCAACCGTCACATTAGGTCTAGACTCATAAATTATACCAATCACACCTAAAGGCACGCGCATTTTTCCAACTTGAATACCCGATGGCATATATTTTAAATCATTAATAATACCAATTGGGTCATCTAAAGCGGCAACCTGCCTAAGACCTTCTATCATGCTGTCTATACCAGAAGAAGTGAGGGCAAGACGATCCAGCATGGCATCATCCAAACCATTTTCACGCCCTGCTTCCAAATCTTTTTTATTTTCCTGAACGAGCATTTCTCGATGAGAATCAAGCGCTTCAGCCGTTGCTAAAAGCGCTTGATTTTTTTGTTTAGTACTAACGGAAGAAATAACACTGGCTGCAGAACGAGCTGCTTGACCAACTGAAAGCATGTAATTTTTAACATCGTTCATAATATAACCGGACACCTAGGTACTTTAAGCTGAACTTTATTTTCAAAAGCCATGGAGTATAACGGTTAATATAGCCAGAGCCTAGTTAGAAAATCATTATCTTCTTAGACCCTATCCTTATAAATACCTTAAAATATGTATTAAAAATCACACTAATAGCAGCTTCAGCATTCGCAATCACACGCAATTCTGATATAGTTTCGCTCAATTTTTTAGCCTAAAGGCTCAGCCTTTCTTTCTATCATCTGATACGAGTTTTTAAGAATATGTCGAAATACAATTTGACTCACCTAAAACAACTGGAAGCTGAAAGCATCCATATCATTCGCGAAGTTGCCGCAGAATTTGATAACCCAGTCATGCTTTATTCAGTCGGCAAAGACTCTGCTGTCATGCTTCATCTTGCTAGAAAAGCATTTGCACCGGGCAAACCTCCATTCCCATTGATGCATGTTGATACAACATGGAAATTCAAAGAAATGATCGAATTTCGTGACAACACAGTCAAAAAATACGGTTTTGACTTGATTGTACATATCAACCAGGAAGGCGTAGAGCAAGGTGTTGGCCCATTTACCCATGGAAGCGCGAAGCATACAGACATCATGAAGACACAAGGCTTAAAGCAAGCCTTAAATAAATATAAGTTTGATGCGGCTTTTGGTGGTGCACGTCGTGATGAAGAAAAGTCACGCGCAAAGGAGCGGGTTTATTCGTTCAGAGACTCACACCATCGCTGGGATCCGAAAAATCAACGCCCTGAGTTGTGGAACATTTATAACGGCAAAGTAAATAAAGGCGAAAGTATCCGAGTTTTCCCCTTGTCCAACTGGACTGAACTAGATATTTGGCAGTACATCTATTTAGAAGGTATTGAAATTGTTCCTTTATATTTCGCAAAAAAACGCCCTGTTGTTGAACGGGACGGCACCTTGATCATGGTTGATGATGAGCGCATGCCTATTGGGGAAGATGAAGAGATTCAAATGAAATCTGTTCGATTCAGAACGCTTGGCTGTTATCCGCTAACCGGCGCAGTTGAATCAGAAGCCGACACACTGACAGACATCATTCAGGAAATGTTACTTACCACCTCGTCAGAAAGACAAGGTCGGGTAATAGATCATGACTCTTCAGGCTCAATGGAGCAGAAAAAGCGCGAAGGTTATTTCTAATAACTGAAAAAGTTTTTAGGACTACTAATTAACCAAAATACGATACCAAGGTTGATGATCTTTATCGTCACATCAACCAAGTACAGAGATTTATATATATGTCACATCAATCAGAACTTATTAGTGAAGATATAAACGAATACCTTAAACAGCATGAACAAAAAGAGTTATTAAGACTGCTAACCTGCGGAAGCGTTGACGACGGTAAAAGCACACTCATTGGCCGCCTACTTCATGACTCTCAGATGATATATGAAGATCAGCTTGAAGCTATCAGAAAAGACAGCATCAAGTCTGGCACAATCGAAGGTGAAATTGATTTAGCACTTTTGGTAGACGGCCTCCAGGCTGAAAGAGAGCAAGGTATCACTATCGACGTTGCCTATCGCTATTTCTCCACGGCAAAAAGAAAATTCATTATTGCAGACACGCCAGGGCACGAACAATACACTCGTAACATGGCAACCGGCGCGTCAACCGCAGACCTTGCAATCATCCTTATTGATGCACGCCATGGTGTCCTGACCCAAACTAAACGCCATTCCTTCATTGCCTCATTACTAGGGATTAAGCACGTCATCGTTGCCATTAACAAGATGGATCTTGTTGACTATAGCGAGCAACGCTTTAATGAAATTAAAGAAGATTATTTAAAGTTCTCAGCCCAATTAGATCTAGGTGACATCCAATTTGCACCACTGTCTGCATTGAAAGGCGTGAACACAATTACTATTAGCGATAAAACACCCTGGTTTAAGGGCAAGCCGCTAATGGAAATGCTAGAAGCTGTGCCTATTTCCAAAGACAAGAATCTTGAAAATTTCAGACTGCCCGTTCAGTACGTTAACCGCCCCAACCTTAATTTCCGTGGTTTCTGCGGCACAATTTCTTCAGGCATCATCCATCCTGGCGATAAAGTGACTGCCTTACCTTCAGGAAAGAGCAGCACCGTTAAGTCAATCGTTGATTTTGGTGGAGAGTTGGATGAGGCATTTGTCGGCCAAGCCATCACCTTAACACTAAATGATGAGATTGATATCAGCCGTGGCGACATGATTGTTAAGTCGGATGACTTACCTCACGTTAGCACCGCTGTCAAAGCGCATATTGTTTGGATGGCTGAACAAAAAATTGCACCAGGAAAGCTTGTTGATATCAAACTAAGCTCAAAACTAGTTTCAGGTTCAATACAATCCATTGAGCATCTGATTGATGTCAACACGCTTGAAAAGAAGCCAGCCTCTGAACTTGAACTGAATTCCATTGCTTTATGTACTGTTCACTTAAACCAAACCGTCGCCTTTGATTCATATCGTGATAATAAGTCTACAGGCGCATTTATCATTGTTGATAGATTAACAAATGTTACCGTTGGTGCTGGCATGATTGAAGCCATTGCTGAAGATCACACCTCCAACTGGGAACCGGTTAGTCATGCTGAAAAAGCCGCTAGACTCGAACATCAAGTCGCAAGCATTATTTTATGCCAGGGTGAAGCAGCTGATATTTTAGCTCAGGCTGTTGAGCGCAAGTTGTTTAATCTAGGTCGTACAAGCATTCTGATCACTGATCAAATGGCGAGTACAGATCAAGAAAAATTGCTGATCGCCAAAGCTATAAAATTAGCGGGTCTTATTGCGATTGTTTGCATGAAAAACAGCAACGAAAGTGCTGACCTTGTTTTAAGCGCAAATGCTGATACTGAAATTCCTCAGCAAACAAAACTCGTTAAATAAAGCAAATAAAGAACTTAATAACAATCAATGCACATTTTAATATTTCCTACTTAACTCAACACTAAGTCAGAAATATGACTATGTGCATTTTTTTATAACTT
>JBFJZQ010000228.1:0-5651 GCA_041622015.1 Oleiphilaceae bacterium | reverse complement strand
CTGGAAAAGGAGCGTAAACGTGGGTTTTTCTGAATCTCTGGAAAGCTTGAAAGGCTTCGATCCAAACGACATTGATTTTAATAATGCAGGTTCATGGCCTGCACCGGTTAAAGCAATTGTAAATTTAGTTTTGTTCTCAGCACTCATTTTTGGTGGATATTGGTTTTTTATTAAAGATCAATATGCAATGTTGGATAGAATTTCCGATGAAGAGGTGAGCTTGAAAGAGCAGTATGAAAGCAGGGCTTTTAAGGTCGCTAATTTGGATGCATTTCGTGAGCAAATGGCTGAAATGCAGAAGTCGTTTGGGGCGCTGTTAAAGCAATTGCCGGCAAAGACTGAAGTACCTGGATTGTTGGAAGATATTACCAATACTGCGCTAGGCAGTGGTCTTGAAATAAAGTCTATTCAACTGAAACCTGAGGTTTCAAAAGAATTTTATATCGAATTACCCATGGAAATTGAGGTTTCAGGGACCTACCATGATATCGCTTCTTTTGTAAGTGGTGTAGCAAGCTTGCCTAGGATCGTTACCTTACATGATTTGAGTATTTCTGCTGGTGCGAAAAATAAAAATGCAGATCGACAAAACTCTGAGACATTAAGAATGGAGGTTTCAGCTAAAACTTACCGATACAACGGTGAGGTGGAAAATACTGATCAGTCCAAAATTAATAAGAAAAAGGGGAGAAAATAGTGAAATATAATATTTTCTTGTTTTTACTGGTATCGGTGTCTTTTCTTACAGGCTGTGGCTCTAATGATGGTTTTTCTGATTTAGATCGATTCATGCAAGAAATAGATTCAAAACCAAGAGGTAGAATAGAAGCGCTACCGGAAGTTCAAGTTTATCGCTCCTTCACGTATAGCGCTGCGAACAGGCGGTCACCTTTTCTGCCGCCACAGGATGTGGTAGTAACACAAGTTAAAGTACAGCAAGATCAAAGTAATGTTAAGCCGAACTTGGATCGATTACCTGAAGTGTTGGAATCTTTTGCTTTGGGCGAGTTAAGGATGGTAGGGACGCTTCAGCGAAATGAAAATGATGTTCTCTGGGCATTAATTTCAGACAATTTGGGTAGTGTTCATATGGCTAAGGTAGGACAGTACATGGGTAAAAATCATGGAAAGATTGTTGCTATCGGGGCAGGACATATAGACTTAATTGAGATTGTTCCTAACGGTTATGGTGGATGGCTTGAAAGGCCTCGCACTATCTCCTTGGATGATTAGGCTTAGAGGAGAATGTTGGGGATGATGCTTACAAATTCAATAAATATAAGTGAGTTCAAGTTTAAAAATAACAAGCTTTTAGGGTTTGCAAAAATGTTTGTTCAAATACGAAATACATTAAGTTTTGTTTTTATAGGTATGTTAGCGACAGCTAACGCATGGGCGCTTAGTTTAAATGATGTTAGCTTTGCTTCTTTGCCGGGTGATCGTACAGAGGTGACGCTAAACTTTGATGGTGTTCCACCGACTGTAGATGGTTACACCATTGAAAAGCCTGCTCGCATAGCGATTGATTTGAAGGATGTTCAAAATAACCTAGCGGAAAAGTATCATAATCTCGGTCTAGGAAATGCTAAAAGGCTGACAGCAATTGGTACAAAGGATAGAACACGTATTATTGTTGATCTAATTGAGTTGGTACCCTATACCACAACAGTTAGAGGTAATAGTTTATCCATATTGATAGGTGGTGATGGGGGTCAAAGTAAAAGCAGGGTCGAATCAGCTTCTAGTCTCAAGGTAAGCTCAGCTAGTTCGACTATGAAAATATCGAATAGTATTACTGATATTGACTTTCAGCGCGGTGATAAAGGTGATGGTCGTGTCGTGCTAAGCTTTAATACAGACAAGGTCGATATTGATATGGCTGAAGTGGGCGGTAATATCCAATTAAGATTGCCAGGGATAAAGTTGCCCGCAGAGTTAAGACAGCGCTTAGATGTTGTCGATTTTGCAACGCCTGTTCAGCGTATAGATAGTGATGTTGTTGATGGTACCGCGACGATCATAATTAAACCTACTGGAAATTATGATTATTTAGCCTATCAGGCAGATAAGCAATTTACAGTGAGTGTTGAGGCGCTAACTGAAGATGAAGTCTTACAGCGTAAGCAAGATAAATTCCCCTTTACCGGTGACAAGCTTTCTTTGAATTTTCAAAACATAGAGGTCAGAGCCGTACTTCAGTTGATAGCCGATTTTACCGGTTTGAATTTAGTCGCTAGTGATACGGTGGGCGGCACGATTACCCTTCGCTTGCAGAATGTGCCCTGGGATCAAGCGCTTGAGTTGATTCTAAAGACGAAAGGTTTGGATAAGCGTAAAGTTGGCAATGTTCTATTAATTGCACCGGCAGATGAAATTGCGGCCCGCGAGAAATTAGAACTTGAAACCAATAAGCAAGTCGCGGCATTAGCACCTGTCAGACTTGAGGTGGTGCAAATTAATTATGCTAAAGCTTCAGATATCGTCAAATTATTGAGTCAAGACAAAGAGCTCATTTCAACGCGTGGTTTTATTTCATCAGATGAAAGAACCAATACGATTAGCGTACGTGAAACAGCAGAGAAGTTGGAGCAGATACGCAAGCTGATTGCCACGTGGGATGTGTCCGTTCGTCAAGTTCTGATAGAGGCCCGTATCGTTAGAGCGCGATCTAATATTGCAGAAGAAATGGGTATTCAATGGGGCGGTGGTGGCCTAAATCAAAGCGGGGATAATTTATTCAGCATTGGTGGCTCAACAAATACACTGACGGAATTGACGGATATAGCAAATGGTACTGGTACAGGTGTCTCTTTCCCGGGAGCCTTGGCTGTTGACTTGGGTGTAACTAGGACAAATAGTTCATCCTTGGCTATCGGCTTTGGTGGAGATAATTACCTGATAGATCTTGAACTTTCAGCATTTGAGTCGGATGGCAAAGGTGAAATTGTTGCGCAGCCAAAAATAGTGGCAGCAAATCGTCAAACCGCAACAATTAAATCCGGTGAAGAGATTCCATACCAAGAGGCATCATCTTCTGGTGCGACATCTGTTTCCTTCAAAGAGGCTGTACTCTCTTTGGAAGTGACTCCGCAAATCACTCCTGATGATAAAATTATTATGGATTTGAAAATCAATCAGGATAACCGTGGTGAAGTCACTGCCGGTATTCCAAGTATTGAAACAAATGAAGTGATTACTCAGGTATTGGTTGCAAACGGTGAAACAGTAGTGTTGGGCGGTATTTTTCAATCAGAGCGTTCAACTACAGTGACTAAGACACCCTTTTTAGGCGATATTCCTTATATCGGTGCCTTATTTACCAAAACAGAAGAGATTGATGAGCGTGCAGAGTTGTTGATCTTTATTACACCAAAACTATTAAAAGATGGTGTGATTGATCAGTAATTGTTGCAAAATACAATTTAAGCGAGCAATTGAAAAGGCTGCATTAATGTAGCCTTTTTTTATACTTATTAATAATCTGAAAATGATTGTGCATTGAGCTTCTAATGCACTAATGCTTATAGTGTCTGGTTTGCTCACTGTCAGTATTAGTGTTTCTAGAGGGATCTCCCTTTTAAAATATGTTTATTTTCCTGCTGGGTAAGTAGATAGAAGAGCAAGTATGAATAGAATGAAAGAGTTAATTGTTTTTGTTGGGCCTATGGGGGCTGGTAAAACGACAATTGGAAAAATTCTTGCTAAAGAACTGTGTTTTCAATTTTTTGATTCTGATAAAGAAATTGAAAAAAGGACCGGTGCGAATATACCTTGGATATTTGATGTTGAAGGTGAGTCAGGGTTTCGTGATAGAGAGTCGGCCGTTATCAGTGAGTTGTCAGAACTTAAGAATATTGTATTAGCTACAGGTGGTGGTGCCATGATGCGCCCTGAAAATCGCGATGCAGTGACTAAAAAGGGTTTCGTGATATATCTTAATACCTCAGTAGATCAACAGTTTCATCGAACTCATAAAGATAAAAACCGTCCTCTTCTTCAGGGTGATAAAGATGCATTTTTGGTTCTGTCAGAGCTTTATGAAGTAAGAGACCCTATTTATCGTTCTGTTGCAGATTTGGTGATAGATACTGATAAGAAAGCCCTAAAGAATATCGTTAAAGATATTGTTCAGGCAATGAATCAAAATGAAAGTTCTAATGATAATGTAAACGAGTAAATTTCATGATTGAATTAAAGGTTGGGTTGGGTGAGCGTTCCTATCCTATTTATATTGGTGAGGGTCTATTAGATAAATCAGAACTTTTTACGCCATTCATTGCTGGAAAAAAAGTAATGATTGTCACCAATGAAACTGTAGGTCCTTTATATGAGCAGCAAGTAAGAAAGGCGCTCACTGGTTTTGACGTTGATACAGTGACCTTGCCTGATGGTGAGCAGTATAAAAATTGGGAATCACTTAACTTAATATTTACAGCACTGTTGGAAAAAGCACATTCACGCAAAACAACGATCGTCGCGCTCGGTGGCGGGGTTGTTGGGGATATGGCAGGTTTTGCGGCCTCGGCTTATCAACGCGGTGTAGACTTTATTCAAGTGCCCACTACCTTATTATCCCAAGTTGACTCCTCGGTAGGCGGTAAGACAGCAATTAATCACCCCTTAGGGAAGAATATGGTGGGTGCATTTTATCAACCTAAAGCCGTAATTATTGATATATTAAGTCTTCAAACTTTGCCAGAAAGAGAAATATCCGCAGGTTTGGCCGAAGTGATTAAGTATGGACTTATCCGAGAAACTGATTTTTTTAACTGGTTAGATGGAAACATTGAATTATTGAGGAGTCTGGATACTCAAGCATTAGCCTATGCTATCAAAGCGTCGTGTGCCTGCAAAGCTGAAGTGGTTGAGATAGATGAAAAAGAGGGTGGTCTCCGAGCAATTTTAAATTTGGGTCATACCTTTGGGCATGCAATAGAAAATTTTGAAGGTTACGGTGCTTGGCTTCATGGTGAAGCAGTCGGTGCCGGTATTATGATGGCAGCCCAGTTATCGTATTTACAAGGTTGGATTAGTAAAGACGATACGCTTAGTATCAAGCGTATGTTAGATCGTGCCGGTCTTCCAAGTTACGGTCCTGAAGGAATGATGGCAAAGGATTATAAAAGGTTAATGGCTGTAGATAAAAAAGTAATGGATGGTACTTTACGCTTGGTGCTATTAAGAAAGATTGGTGAAGCTGTTGTGACCAATGATTTTTCAGATGTATATTTGAATGAAGTTTTAAGTGGGCAGTTTTCCTAAAAAATTATTTTGGTTTTAATTAGGCGTACAGAATGAGCCGGCATCAAAAAAATAATTCCTTGTTACAGCAGCTGACAGATCACTTTCATTTAGAAAACGAACTTTTTTCAGATAAGTCCGGCTTCTTTTTTGAGGGGGCTCAACGTCAACATAATCTCGAAACTTTGCGTCATTTGGCAAGTTTCGGTGATATGGTTTTATTTTTAACGGGAGAGAAAGGTGCGGGCAAAACGCATACCTTGCAAAAGTTGGTATCTTCTTCATTTGAAGGTTTAAATGTTATTTATTTAGATTGTGAGCGGCTGATCATGGAAGGTCAGGGTCGTTCAAACTTTATATTAGAGAGCTGTCAAAAAGCCTTGGGCTTGAAGGTTGAGCCTGTAAGTACT
>JBFJZQ010000227.1:0-5699 GCA_041622015.1 Oleiphilaceae bacterium | reverse complement strand
ATTCAACTTCTCTTTAATACGAGCAGCCTTACCGCTCAACTCTCTCAAGTAATACAATTTAGCCTGTCTTACGTCACCACGACGCTTAACTGAGATATTGTCAATTTGCTTACTAAAAGTTTGGAATGTTCTCTCTACACCTACACCGTAAGATATTTTTCTTACAGTAAATGACGAGTTAAGACCACGATTCCGCTTAGCAATTACAACACCTTCATAGGCCTGCAAACGCTCACGAGTTCCCTCTTTAACTTTTACTTGAACCACAACGGTATCACCTGGTCCAAACTCAGGTACCTCAGCGGTCATTTGCTCAGCTTCGATTGCGCTGATAATGTTATTCTTGCTGCTCATCTTACACTCCTAAAAATGATAAGCGGTCAACCCTGCTTATCTATTCACGTCTTTAATAAATTCTTGCAACAACAACTGCTGCTCCACATTCAACTCTACACTTTGCAACAGATCAGGCCTGCGTAACCAGGTTTTCCCTAATGATTGCTTTAAACGCCATTGTCTAATCTTTTCATGGTTTCCTGAAATAAGCACTTCAGGAACCGGCTGATCTTGAAAAATCTCAGGTCGAGTATAATGTGGATGATCTAATAGACCATTTACAAAAGAATCCTCAACCGCTGAATCTTTATGCCCAAGAACACCCGGAACAAGCCTTGATACTGAATCAAGCAAAACCATTGAAGCAAGCTCACCACCGCTTAATACGTAATCGCCTATTGATATTTCTTCATCAATTTCAGCATTAATTAAGCGCTCGTCAACTCCCTCATACCGCCCAGAAACAAGTATTAAAACATTATATTGTAAAAGCTCTAACACTTTTGCATGATCTAATTTATTTCCCTGAGGAGACAAATAGATAGTGCGAACGCTTAAGCTTTCAGAATCATTTTTTTTAGCATCAGCAACACTATCAAAACGATCCGAACAATTATTTATCAAACACTGCTTCTTAGCTGCCAGTATTGCATCTTGCAAAGGTTGAACCTTCATCAGCATACCAGGCCCGCCCCCATAAGGACGATCATCAACTGTTTTGTGGCGATCATGCGTGAAATCTCGAGGATTCCGTGAATTAACCTCGATCAACCCATTCCCCTTAGCCCGACCAATCACACCGGAATTGAGTATTGGCTCAAACATTTCAGGAAATAAGGTAATTAATTCAAATCGCATCGCACCCTCATTCTTGATTTAGAAGTCAGGGTCCCAATCAACCTCAATAACACCTTTATGCAAGTCTACAAGTTTTACAACCTGCTCCGGAAGATAAGGAATTAAACGCTCCTGACCATCCAAGCTATCCTTGCACTTTTTAACCACTAACACATCATTTGAACCTGTTTCTATCAAATGACTTACTTTGCCTAATAAAACCTTACCTGTTTCTTCAGTCAAAGCATAAACTAGTAAGCCTTGCAACTGAGACCAGTAGAAATCACCTTCTGGCAGCGAAGGTAATTCACTACTCGGAACGGTAACTAACATCCCACAAAAAAGCTTAGCAAGGTCTCGATCCTTCGCACCTTCAAAAAGTGCAACCAATCCATTTCCATGAGGCTTACAATCCAAAACGTTAACAGATTTATAAGCGCCAGACTGATCTTGCAACTGCCAATTTGTGTACTGGCAGATATTTTCTTTGGGCTGAGTGTAAGAAAAAACCTTTACCCAACCTTTAACACCATAAACCGAAGTGACTTTGCCCATTACAGTATTTTGTGAACTTTTACTCATGAGCAACCACTCTAACTACTATTCGGACAAAAACTAAGCAGCAGCTTTAGCAGATTCTTTTAATAAGCTCTGTACACGCTCAGAAGTAGTCGCGCCTTTATCCAGCCAAAACTGAACTCTTTCAGCATCAACTCTTAGGCGCTCTTCTTGGCCGCGTGCAATAGGGTTAAAGAAACCTACTCGTTCCAAATAACGGCCATCTCTTGCTGAGCGACTATCTGTAACAGTTAGATGATAAAATGGGCGCTTCTTTGAGCCACCACGTGATAAACGGATAGTAACCATATTCGCTTTAAATCCTGATTTCAGTTAAAAAATTTCTGAACGCTCTAATTTCGTACCTTCGTATCAAATACGATGGCGCTCGAAAGGGCGCACATTCTAGTATATTCAAAGTTAATTGGAAATAGTAATTTGTGTTTTTTATTCCCTACTTAACAAATAATGTAAAACAACGAAATAAGCCAGATTATTTTAATCAAACTAATTCGAAACCTAGAAATGACCTCCGCCAGGCGGCATCATACCTTTCATGCCTCGCATCATATTAGCCATACCACCTTTTTTGGTAAATTTCTTCATCATTTTTTGCATCTGCTTATGCTGCTTAAGCAACCTATTTACATCTTGTATCTGCGTCCCAGATCCATTTGCAATCCTCCGCTTCCTGGAGTTATTTATTGAATCTGGATAGGATCTTTCCCCCGATGTCATTGAAGAGATCATCGCTTCCATTTGAATTAAAGATTTATCACTCACTTGCTGCTGAGCAGCCTGAGCCATCTGCCCCATACCTGGAAGCTTATCAAGCATATTAGCAATACCGCCCATGTTCTTCATCTGAACAAGCTGATCACGAAAATCTTCCAAATCAAAACTTTTCCCTTTTTTAATTTTCTGCGTAAGCTTTTCTGCTTTTTTCTTATCTAGATTGCGTTCAGCTTCTTCTATTAAGCTAAGAATATCGCCCATACCAAGGATACGAGACGCTAACCTATCTGGATGAAAAGGTTCAAGCGCATCAACCTTTTCACCCATACCCATAAATTTAATTGGCTTACCCGTTATATACCTAACAGATAAAGCAGCACCGCCTCGTGAGTCACCATCAGCTTTAGTAAGAATAACACCTGTCAAAGGTAACGCTTCATCAAAAGCTTTTGCAGTATTCACTGCATCCTGACCTGTCATCGCATCGACGACAAATAAGGTTTCAATAGGATTGATGGCAGAGTGCAACTCTTTAATCTCCCCCATCATCTGCTCATCAATTGCCAAACGTCCAGCGGTATCGACCAACAACACATCTACAAATGTTTTTTTAGCTTCCCGTATTGCTGCTTCTGCAATATCAACCGGTTTTTGATCAGCAGTACTAGGAAAAAATATCGCTCCTACCTCTGAAGCCAAGGTCTCTAACTGCTTGATAGCTGCAGGGCGATAAACATCGGCACTCACAACCATCACTTTCTTCTTTTGTCTTTCCGATAGATATCTAGCAAGCTTCGCAACAGATGTAGTTTTACCAGCACCTTGAAGACCCGCCATTAAGACAACAGCCGGCGGCTGAGCATTCAATGACAAGCCTTCCGACTGAGCCCCCATCATTTCAACAAGCTCTGCATTTACAATTTTTATAAATGCTTGACCAGGGGAAAGACTCCGCATCACCTCATGCCCGATGGCGCGCTTACGCACCTGAGCAATAAACTGCTTAACGACCGGTAGAGCTACATCGGCCTCCAACAAAGCCATGCGAACTTCACGCAAGGTACCCTTAATATTATCTTCAGTAAGCTTTGCCTGACCGGTAACCTTCTTTAAACTATCGGAAAGTCGTTCTGTTAGATTTTCAAACATGATTCGTCTCTATATATTGCCAAGTAGTTGCAAACCGCGCATTATAACCCTTTAAAAGCCATAATTTGAACAGTAAAACACATAATGAATATTTTAGTACTTAGCCTATTATCAATCGGGCTTTATACATTCGGCACTTTCCATCAAAGTTTAATTTATTTGAGAAAGATTCAAAACAAACCTTTCGTCTCAATACTGATAGGTATTATTGCCGTTTGCAGCCAAATAACCATTACGTATCAACAAATTTTCACCAACAACAAAATCATATTCAGCTTTTTCAATACCGCTTCATTAGTTGCCTGCTTTGTGATCATCGGCTTGATTATTTTCTCTGTACGTAAACCCCTTCAAGCAATATTCATTTTCTGTTATCCGATAGCAGCCTTCAGCTTGATATGCAGCTTAATTTTCGACAACAACATACTTGAATTTCACCCTCACAATAGCGGCATATTTATCCACATAATCCTATCTATCATTTCTTATAGCGTTTTTTGCATTGCTGCAATTCAGGGCTTACTTGTTTATATGCAAAACAATAATTTAAAAAAGCGTAACCACACAATTCTACTTAGAAACCTCCCTCCCTTGTTAACAATGGAAAACCTGTTATTCGAAATGATATGGAGCGGTACCATATTATTAGGCCTTGCTATCATTGCAGGCAGCCTGTTTGTAGACAACTTATTTGCTCAACACCTCGCACATAAAACAATTTTATCCATTATTGCCTTTACTATTTTCTCAACACTCCTGGCCGGACGACATTTTTATGGCTGGAGAGGATTAACAGCTAGTAAATGGACACTTTGGGGTTTCAGTTTTTTGTTAATCGGCTTTTTCGGAAGCAAATTTGTGCTTGAACACACCTTAAAGTAAAACCCTATTTAAAAAACTAACCACAATCGCACAAACAAACAGGAAATAGCCCATTGAGCGAAACACCCATCACCACACTATTAATATTTTTAGTCCTACTTATTATACTTTCCGCATTTTTCTCAAGCTCAGAAACAGGAATGCTATCGCTTAATCGCTACCGACTAAAGCACCTAAAAAAAAGCGGCCATAAAGGCGCCATCAAAGCTAGCAGACTACTCAAGAGAACAGATCAATTAATAAGCGTCATATTGATAGGCAATAATTTCGTTAATATCCTCGCATCCTCAATCGCAACAGTCATCGCAATCAGACTATGGGGAGATACCGGCATCGCCATTGCCACAGCCGGCCTCACGATCATTCTTCTTATTTTTGCTGAAATAACGCCAAAAACTATTGCGGCATATTATCCTGAGAAAATTGCATTTCCAGCCTCTCACATACTAAAACCCTTATTAAGAATACTTTACCCCGCAGTTTGGGCGATCAATCTGGTTACCGGCTTTCTCTTAAAGTTTTTAGGATTAAACATAGAAGACAATCAAGACAATCACATAAGTAGAGAAGAACTAAGAACCTTAGTTAACGAATCAGGCACACTTATTCCGAGAAAACACCAAGAAATGCTTGTCGGCATCCTTGATCTTGAAAAAGTCACCGTAAATGACATCATGATCCCCAGAAATGAAGTTGTTGGCATCAACATTGATGATGACCTAGACACCATCTTCCAACAATTAAAAACATCTCAACACACTCGCCTCCCAGTTTATAAAGGTGACATCAACAGTATCATCGGCATTCTTCATTTAAGAAATATGACCAGGGTAATGTCCAACAAAGAACCCAATAAAGCGATACTCTTACAAGCATGCAGAGAACCGTATTTCACCCCTGAAAGCACATCCCTTAATGCTCAGCTAATACACTTCCAACAAGAAAAAAGAAGAATTGCAATTGTTGTAGACGAATACGGCGACGTCTTAGGAATAGTTACTATGGAAGACATACTCGAAGAAATAGTAGGAGAATTCACCACTGACTTTTCATCCTCAAGCAATCAGGACATTATTCCACAAGAAGACGGCAGCTATCTAATTGATGGTTCTACGCCGATCAGAACAATCAATAAAAACCTGAACTGGAACCTGCCGATCTCAGGCCCAAAAACCCTTAGCGGACTTATAACGGAGGCGCTT
>JBFJZQ010000226.1:0-5703 GCA_041622015.1 Oleiphilaceae bacterium | reverse complement strand
TTATCAGTGCAACGCATGACAACCATATTAATAAGTCTTTAAGACAAATACTGAATACTGCGGGTTTCAAAGGTCGGCTGGCGATTACTTTACACGGTAAAAACCCAGGTGAATTTGAAGCGATAGGCAATGAACTTATCATTATTCCTCATGAGTATGCGGCAAAACGTGCGGCTGAACTGATTTTACAACAAGAAGATAAATAAAAAATGGAGGGTTTATCAAGCAATACCTATATGTACCTTTGGATTTTCTCTTGGGCTTAAATGAAAACGGATTTACAGATAAATAATAGGAATAGATATGACAATAAAAACCATAGAAACTGAGCTGCAGAATATTCTTGATGATAAGGAGCTTTCTCAGATCGATACGTTCTGGCGTGCCTGTAATTATTTAGCTGTCGGTATGATTTATCTTCAGGATAACGTTTTATTAAAAAGACCGCTTGAAGCCAAAGATTTAAAAAAACGCTTGCTCGGGCATTGGGGCTCAAGCCCTGGTCTTTCATTTATATATGCCCACATGAGTCGTGTCATTAATAAGTTTGATCTGGATGCCATCTTTCTAGCCGGCCCAGGTCATGGCGCTCCGGGAGTGCTGGCACCCGTTTATCTTGAAGGCGTGTATTCAGAGATATATCCAGACGTGGATCAAACGCTTGATGGCTTACTAAAGTTCTTTAAGCAGTTTTCATTTCCGGGGGGAATCGGTAGCCATTGTACACCTGAACTTCCTGGCTCTATTCATGAAGGCGGAGAATTGGGCTACAGTATTTCTCATGCCTTTGGTGCGGCATTTGATAACCCCGATCTTGTCGTGACTGTCGCAGTTGGTGATGGCGAAGCAGAAACCGGGCCCTTGGCGACGTCATGGCATTCCAGTAAATTTTTAAATCCTATTCGAGATGGTGCTGTCTTACCTATTTTGCATTTGAATGGGTATAAAATTAACAACCCAAGCTTACTTTCACGAATTCCCCACGACGAACTAGAGTCCTTATTTAAAGGCTATGGCTGGAAACCGTATTTTGTAGAAGGTGATGACCCACAGCTCATGCATCACAAAATGGCAGCTACATTAGATGCGTGCATTCAGGAAATTAAAACCCATCAGAATGAGGCGAGATCAAGCGGCAGAGCGCATCGCATTATCTGGCCTATGATTATATTGAGAACACCCAAGGGCTGGACTGGCCCTAAAGAAGTGGACGGTAATAAAGTTGAAGGCTTTTGGCGCGCTCATCAGGTGCCATTATCGGCAGTTCATAAAAGCTCGGAACAACTAGCGACCCTGGAAAGTTGGTTAAAAAGCTATCGTCCTGAAGAGTTGTTTACGACCGATGGTGGCTTAAATGAAACGCTGCTTTCGTTTTCACCTAAAGGTAATAAGCGAATGAGCGCTAGTCCTCATGCTAATGGCGGCCTGCTTAAACGTGACTTAAAAATGCCGGATTTTAAAAAATATGCCGCTAAAGTAGAGCAAGCAGCAAAGACTCAAGCGATGAATACCAAACCGCTAGGTATGATGCTGCGTGATATTATGAAAATGAACTCAGATAATTTTCGCGTCTTTGGTCCAGATGAAAACACCTCTAACAAATTAGACGCCATTTATGAAGTGAGTAAAAAGTGCTGGCTAGCAGAGTACCTTCCTGAAGATGAAAACGGCGGTGAGTTGAGCCCGGATGGCAGAGTCATGGAAATGCTCTCTGAACACACCCTTGAGGGTTGGTTTGAAGGCTATGTCTTAACCGGTCGTCACGGTTTTTTTGCCACTTACGAAGCCTTTGTTCACGTCATCGATTCCATGTTTAATCAACACGCCAAATGGTTAGCCATTGCAGAAACGTTACCTTGGCGACGCTCCATTGCTTCAATTAACTTATTGATTACCTCCACAGTGTGGCGGCAGGATCATAATGGCTTTACCCATCAAGATCCTGGTTTTCTGGATCTTGTTGTGAATAAAAGCCCAAGCGTAACCCGCATCTACTTACCACCCGATGTCAATTGTCTGCTTTCGACCGCTGATCATTGTTTACGCAGCCATAATGATATTAATGTAATCGTTTGCGATAAACAGTCACACGTACAGTATCTCAATATGGATGAAGCCGTAAAACACTGCACCAAGGGTTTAGGTATATGGCCATGGGCGAGTAATGACCAGGGCAAAGAGCCTGATGTCGTGATAGTGGGTTGTGGCGATATCCCAACAAAAGAAGCGCTTGCCGCAACAGCTATGCTTAGAGCACATTTTCCCGAGTTGAAAATCCGTTTTATCAATGTGGTCGACTTGTTCCGAATGACCTCTGAAAATGAGCATCCTCACGGTCTGTCGGATAAAGATTTTGATAGTCTGTTTACCATCGACAAACCAATTATATTCAATTTTCATGGCTACCCTTGGTTGATTCATCGCTTGGCGTATCGCAGAACCAACCATAAAAACCTGCATGTCAGAGGTTACAAAGAAAAAGGCAATATCAACACACCATTAGAGTTAGCAATCGACAATGAAGTGGATCGCTTCAGTCTCGCCATTGATGTCATTGATAGAGTGCCATCCCTAAAAGTAGCAGGCGCTCATGCCAAGCAGCTCTTTCGAGATAGACAACTTGAATGCCGTTTATATGCCCATGAGCATGGCGTGGATTTACCTGAAGAAAATAACTGGATATGGCCATTTTGATTAATAGAAAACCAGTGCCAAATTTCAAAATGATGTTTGAATTGTTTTTAGTAAAGCGGTGTCAATAACTATGTCAATGTCTTTAATTGGTTCATTACTGGGTGGGTTAGGCTTATTTCTACTTGCTGTAGGTATGATGACCGATGGTTTAAGAGCTGCAGCAGGCAGCTCGCTAAGACAAATCCTATCCGACTGGACTGACACCCCTTTTAAGGGAGTAGTGTCTGGCTTTTGTATGACAGCCATAGTTCAGTCATCAAGTGCAGTAACTGTTGCATCAATTGGATTTGTTAATGCAGGGCTTCTTTCGATGAAACAAGCTTTGGGTATTGTTTATGGGTCTAATGTGGGTACTACCATCACCGGATGGTTAGTTGCTTTCGTGGGTATCAAGCTTAATATTCAGGCGTTTGCCTTGCCCCTTATTGGTGTTGGGATGATGATTCGCTTGTTAAAACCCAAAGGAAGAGAAGCTTCCTTTGGCCTGGCTCTGGTAGGGTTTGGCTTATTTTTTGTTGGTGTAGAAGTATTAAATGAATCGTTCGAAGGTTTGGTGTTTGCTTTCGATATTTCTAAATATACAGCAGAAGGCATCTCTGGAGTCCTGACGTTTCTTGCAATTGGCCTTGTAATGACTTTATTAACACAGTCATCTAGCGCCTCTATTGCAATCACTATTACGGCAGCGCTATCTGACGTGGTGGGTTTGCATGCGGCCGCGGCTATGATAATTGGCGCAAATGTAGGGACGACATCAACCGCGATTTTAGCCTCTATAGGAGCCACTGCTAATGCTAAAAGAGTGGCTGTTGCACAAGTGATTTTTAACCTAGGAACAGGGGTAGTTGCACTTTTGATATTACCCTTTATTTTTCTTCTGATTGAATATACATGTAAGTTGTTTGGCCTATCAGCAGATATTGGGATGTCTTTGGCATTATTTCATACGGTATTTAATGTACTTGGTGTTGCATTAGTATTTCCTTTAAATAGTCAAATGACAGCTTTTTTAGAAGCTCGTTTTAGAGCAAGAGAAGAAAAATCATCTCTCCCAAAATATTTAGATAGAACTATTGCGGCGACGCCTGTCTTAGCAGTAAATGCTCTGGTCAAGGAATTAGACTCAATTGCTCCTAAAGTACATCATTTAATCTTGACGATATTGGATGCGAACAGCTTAGATAGCACAAATAAAGAAAATCCTACGCACTTAAATGATGAACTTTCCATAGTTAGAAATTTATCAATGGAGGTGTCTAAGTTTATTGCATCCCTTGAAAGAACAGCACTTTCTGACGATACCTCAAAACACCTCGCAACCATTTTACGCATTGATCAATATTTTTTGAGCTGTGTAAATCATCTAGAGCATATAGATCAAAAACGAAGAAAATTACATTCCGTTGATTTAGAAATACTGAGTAAAACGGTAACGGCATACTTAGCATTTGCTGTCGAAATTATTGAAGACAGGCACGAAAGAAATACCGATGACTCACTGTTACGAATTCAATCAAAACATGATTTGATAAAAACTTTACTGTTGAAAGAAGGTGCGGAAGGAAAATTGTCATTTGATGTAATGCTGGACTTAATTGAACTCATTGGAGAGGTACTAAGAATGGTTCAGCAATGGCTAAAAGCCCTTAAGCACCTAAACAGAATACAAGAGGAAATAGGTTCTGGTAGTAAAGATAATCAAGTTGCCGCTCAGAATGATGTAAAGAGTCAAATATATTAGCGCTATAACATTAATAAAAAGCAGGAGAGCTTTATGGCTACATTAAAATTTTTAGGGGCTATAGAAGGAGTAACAGGTTCTTGTTACTTATTAAGCACGAAAAATTCAAATATATTGTTAGATTGTGGCTTATTTCAAGGCCGACGAGAAGAAGAGCAGGCAAATTTAGAGCCCTTGGATTTTGATATCAATTACATTGATGCTGTTGTTTTATCACATGCCCATTTAGATCATTCTGGTCGCTTACCTATGCTTGTTTCACAAGGACTCAATTGCCCAATATATATGACATGGCCAACGTCTGATCTTATTGATATTTTATTGAAGGATTCCGCCGTATTACAAGAGCGTGATGCGGAGTGGGAGAATAAGCGCAGAAAAAGAGCCGGAAAAAATGAAATACAGCCTCTTTATACGAAAACAGATGTTGAGAATACTCTCAAGTACTGCAGAGGAGTGAATTACGTTCAGCGCATAAATGTTGCCAATGGAATTGACATAGTCTATCAAGATGCGGGACATATACTCGGATCAGCTATCGTAGAGGTATTCATTCAGGAAGAGAGGGAAAAGAAATTGGTATTTTCCGGTGACCTAGGAAACTCTCAAGCAGCGCTACTCAGAGATCCAGAACAGATAACCGATGCTGATGTTATCTTAATGGAATCAACTTACGGAGACCGCGATCATCGAAACATGGAAGCAACGCTTAAGGAATTTGAGGATGTTATAGAGGAAGCCTCAAAAAACGGAGGTAATATACTGATACCTTCTTTTGCAGTAGGGCGTACTCAAGAAATTATTTTTAGGCTGGGAGAGCTCTACCAGCAAGGAAAGCTAAGACATCAAGCTGTGTTTTTAGATAGTCCTATGGCAATAGCAGTTACAGAGGTTTATCACCGCTATCAAGACGTTTATAACAAGGAAGATAAAGCGGCAATGCACACTAAGAAGAATCAACAAAGTCTTCATAATTTCTTACCGGTTTTACGATACTCTGTAAAAACAGAAGAGTCGATGGCATTAAATAAAATAGACAGTGGAGCCATCATTATTGCGGGTAGTGGTATGTGTAATGGTGGACGTATTCGGCATCATTTAAAACATAATTTATGGCGCAGGCAATCCCATGTGATTTTTGTTGGCTACCAGGCGATTGGAACGCCCGGCAGGGCCCTGGTGGATGGAGCAACCCAGTATAAGATAGCCGGTGAAAATATCATCGTGAATGCCGCTATTCATACCATGGGTGGTTTTTCGGCACATGC
>JBFJZQ010000225.1:0-5707 GCA_041622015.1 Oleiphilaceae bacterium | reverse complement strand
CTGTGAGAGGAAAGTTTTTTCTTGTCATCAAAAGAATCGCTGCGCCAATGATGGCCGGTAACACTTCCAAAAACCATGTAAACTGATCTTTGGGATCTATACCAGACCAGATAAGCACCAATAAAAATATCATTGCCCATATCACTAGTTTCATCGTTTCGTCCTTAAGTCGTGAAGTGTATCGACAGAGAGAATAACAGAGATTATTGCAGCGCAGTCTTGCCTTATTTTTTTAAAACGTTTTCAGGAATATCTTTTAAAAGCAAACCAATTTCAACGCATTTTTTTTCTAAACCTTCATCTATACCTTCCACTGCTATTTGCATCAATTTATGTAGTTGTTGCAATTGATAGCGAAACTCATCAAACATTAATGAGGTATATTCAATCTCTTGGTATTCATTTACGTCACTGGATGTCAGAACATGATTTAGCCAGCCCGTCATGCCATCAGAAAATAGTCCTGACTGGTTAATGGTTTCGTGGACTCTCTGAACAAATAAGATGACGTTATCTATTTTTTGTGTTTTGGGGAAGTTTCGAAGCTTTAAAGTAAATTCCATGGCTAGCTTAAACCAATGCATTAATATTTTCTGTAATACTAATTGGAATTTAATTAACGTTGCAATTTGATCATCCTGAATGACTCGTGCTGGCATAAACACAGACAAGCTCAATACCCGCATCAAGGCATCATGAATAGCCTTTGGAAAAATATGGCTGTTCATTTGTAAGACGGGTATCAGGTCTTTGATCTGATACCCTGCTGGCAATAAACGCTTTGTCCAGATTGCATTTACCGTATCTGCAATGGCTATAATTTGCCCTTCAAGGCCTAACTGATTTTCTGATTTACCCATCGGATAGCCCGTTCCGTCGAGTCTTTCATGATGTTCGAAAATAGCTGTTGAGGCTTTTTGAGGAAGACCGGGGATCATTTCAAGTAGCACTCGCCCTATGGTGCTATGGCCCTGCAGCAATTTCCACTCTGAAGGATCATATTTGCCTTTCTTATGAACAATTTCAGGAGCAATATTCAGTAAGCCCGCATCGTGCATCTGAGTCGCCACAAAAATCGTATACGTTGTGTCTTCATCTAAGTTCATTTCATGCGCAATATGCAGTGCAAGATTACTCGTAATGATCGTATTTTTATAAACTTCTGGTAAGCGTTCTGCTAATACCGTTAATTTCTGAGCTAATAAGGGATGCCCACCATATAATTTACATTGCCGTACAAGCTTAGGCGAAAAGACTTTGAGGACTTCGGGAAGCAAGTTTAGTTTTTCATTAATTTGAGTGATTTCTTTGTGTAATATTTGCGGCGTAATAACATTATCAAGATTGATAGAAGATTCTAGTGGCACAGAAAGTTTAAAGCGCGCAATTTTGTTAGACATTTCTTGGGTAATTTCAGCGCCTTTAGGCACGACAATGGCGCCTTTCTCATTAAGAATATCTTCAGTCGCTCTTACTGTGTTTGTTTTGTTTACCTCAGCGAGATGGTCAGCGTAATAATTTCTATTTGAAGAATATGTTGTCATAAGGCTTGGGCTAATGCTGTTCAGTTTGAAAAAATTGTCGGATCATATTCATGAGTAAATTGCTTAATCTATCATAGATCATCTACATCCAAAGATGTGTTGATGTAGCTTCATACATGAGTAATGGCAAATATAGTAGTGTCTTATAGGAATGTTTTTTTATAGGAGAAACATTATTAAAAGATACATATGCAACAAACTTATTATTACTTAGGATTATAATAGAGAAATGAATTATTACCATTAATCGCTATAAACAGTTCACAAATGTTCTCAGTCTTCTTTACTATCTTTCCCTTTGATATAAGACTGAGAAAATACGCTAAGCGCATCCATTTGCTTACCGAAATTTCGACAAGCTGAACAGATTATGGTGTGGAGTTTTAAGACTGACTTTTCTTTAGCCGACAAAGGTCGATCTTTCTTTTCTGATAATAAGCGGGTCGCTTCTTTACAATTCATCATAGTTTTCCTGCCTCGGTATTTTCACCTTTGAGGAACCATTTATTTTCAAGACACTCTCTAAGCTTCAAGCGAGCACGATATAACATAACGTGTAAGTTGCTCGTGGTTATATCTAGGCTTTCACATATTTCATTTGCTTCAAGCTGAATAAACTCTCGCATCATAAATAAACGTGCCTGATTTTCTGGCAAGCCATGCAAACAGGTTTCAAAAATCCGCCAAAAGTGATCTTGCTTAACGGCTTCTTGAGGCTGCCCCCAGTTGAAAGGTCGTTCATGCTTTTGCCAATGACCATTATCGGCAAATAACTGATCCATATTATCTTCGTCCTGATCTTCTTTTAACAAACTACTGGCCTGAACATATTTTTGACCTTTGCGTAGAATATCGGCAATTTTATTTTTCAAAATAGCGAAAACCCACGTTTTCAGGGCTGAGCGTCGCTCAAAATTACCAGCATTTTTTAAAGCACCAATTAGAGCTTCTTGCACGGCATCTTCTGCTAAAGCTTCATCTGATAATTGCAACTTAGCGAATTTCAACATCATCACCCGTAATTCTGTTAGGAATTTTGGATCTGATAAACTTCCGCTAGATTCATCTAGATTTGACGTTGAATTACTTTCAGGATTTGTTGTCATCCGTTTTAACCTATTTAGTTAGTCGTGAGAAGTTCCGTTTTCTTACAGGCTTCTTATTCATTTTCTTAAGTTATTTATTTCCGCAGCATGCGCACTGAGGATCTTTTTTTAATTTTAGGCTTCGCCATTGCATAGACATGGCATCTAACATTAATAATTTTCCGACCAGGCTCTCACCCAAATTACTCAAGAGCTTTATGGCTTCCATCGCTTGCATACTGCCTAAAATACCCACTAATGGAGACATAACGCCAGATTCCGAACAGGTCATCTCTTGCTCCGAGCCTTCTGGATATAAACATTGATAACACGGGCTATTATCATCCCGTGAATCATATACACTTATCTGGCCTTCCATACGAATCGCTGCGGCAGAGACCAGAGGGGTTTTAGTTTCTACACAAAAACGATTTACTTCGAAACGCGTAGCAAAGTTGTCGCTACAATCTAAAACCAGATCCACCCTGTGAATCACCGCCTTTAGGTCATTATTTTCTAGGCGGCGATTGATCGCTTCACAACCTACATGAGGATTTATTTGAGAAAGTTGATTAGCCGCCGATGCAACTTTTGCTAGCCCAATATTCTGCTGAGAGTGAATTACCTGTCTTTGAAGATTTGAAAGATCAACATGATCATCATCGACTAGCACCAATTTACCGACACCGGCTGCACCAAGATATAAAGCTGCCGGACTGCCCAAGCCCCCTAAACCAAGTATAAGAACCGAGGCGTTTTTAAGAGCAAGTTGCCCTGCAATATCAAATTTTGGCAACATAATTTGACGGCTATAACGAAGTAGCTCTTCATCACTTAGCTCGTCTGAAGAGGTGTATTTACCCTGCATCATCTTTACTCTTTTCATCCTCTATAAGGTGTGCTTGCGCACCGTAACTTAGAACAAAAAACTGGTGCGCGAGCGCAGCCTATAAAATATCTACACTTTTACGCGCCATGGTCAGTCTATCTTGCTGCCCGTAATCTTTAATAGTTTCAATGCATTGGAAATGAGCTTGTTGAAATAATGCCTGAACCTCTGAAGCTTGATCGTAGCCATGCTCAAGTACAAGCCACCCGCCTTGATTCAAGAACTTACTCGCCTGACTAATTATATGCTCTATATCTGCTAAACCTTTGTTGTCAGCTATTAAAGCAGACAAGGGTTCAAAGCGCACATCCCCCTCAGATAAGTGCTTATCATCAGGATCAATATAAGGCGGGTTACTCACAATCACGTCAAAGGATGAAGCAGAAATATGTGAAAACCAATCACTTTGGAAAATCTCGACATTAGTAATATGATGTTGCTCTGCATTGCGCTTAGCTAAAGAAACAACTTCAGAGCGAAAGTCTGTTGCGGTCACTTTCCATGTTAACCGTTCTGATGCCAATGCCAAGGCAATCGCACCGGTGCCTGTGCCTAAATCTAAAATATTTGCTTGCTTTGGAAGCTTCAGATTCAGGATAGTTTCAACCAATACTTCAGTGTCTGGCCGAGGAATTAAGGTGTCGGGGGTAACGAGCAGATCTAGCGTCCAAAAGGCGCGTGTCCCGCAAATATGTGCAATGGGCTCGCCTTGTAACCTGCGCTTTAAAAGTGACTTAAAGAGAGTGCGTTGTTCAGAACTTAGTTGTTTTTCTGGCCACGTGCGTAGGTAAGAGCTATCACAATTCAGGACATGGCAAAGTAGGCATTCGATATCGAGGCGAGGTGTTTCTGTTTGCAATTGGCTAGAACTGGCTAATGCTTGTTCAATGGAAACACTATTCACCAAACTATTACTTTCCAAACTACTGCCCTCGTCCATACATCTTATAAAATAAGATAGTTATCTGCTTTAGAAATAAAAACGCCAAGTTGTAGATAACTTGGCGCTTAAAGATTTTCTTAGCATTATTCAGAAATTCTGAGTAACTGCTCTGCCTGATGCTCTCTTAATAAAGGTTGCAGCACTTGGTCTAAATCACCCTGCATCACTTCAGCTAACTTATACAAGGTTAAGTTTATTCGGTGATCTGTCATTCTTCCTTGAGGGAAATTATAAGTACGAATTCTCTCTGAGCGATCACCACTCCCGACTAAGCTTTTACGCTGATCAGACTGTTCTTTATGCGCAGCATCTTGTTCTGCCGTCAATAATTTTGAATGAAGCAATGACATCGCACGCGCTTTGTTTTTGTGCTGAGAGCGCTCATCCTGACATTCTATAACCACACCCGTTGGCAAGTGGGTTATGCGAATAGCTGAATCCGTTTTGTTAACGTGCTGACCACCCGCGCCCGAGGCACGGAAAGTATCAATTCTTAAATCGTTCTTGTTAATTTCAATATCATCAACCGATTCTATTTCAGGCATAACGGCTACCGTACATGCTGAAGTATGAATACGCCCTTGCGATTCTGTTTCGGGCACTCGCTGAACTCGGTGTGCACCGGATTCAAATTTTAATGTTCCGTATACATCCTGCCCTTCAAGACGCGCAATAATTTCTTTATAGCCGCCATGTTCACCTAAACTTTCGCTAACCACTTCAACCTTCCAGCGTCTGCGCTCGGCATAACGTGAATACATTCTGAATAAATCGCCCGCAAAAATTGCCGCTTCATCACCACCCGTTCCGGCACGTACTTCTAGAAAAACGTTGTTCTTATCGTTCGGATCTTTCGGTAAAAGCAAGGTTTGTAGTTCGATATCTAAGGTCTCTAGATTTCCCTTGGCTTCTTTCCAAGCCTCTTCAGCCATTTCACGCATATCCAAGTCGCCGTCACTCATCAGCGCCTTGGCTTCTGCAACATCATCCTGGACTTGTTTATAGGCATCATAGGCTTTCACGAGCTCTTCAAGGTCCGAATACTCTTTAGAGTATTCACGGAACTTATTCTGATCACCAATAACACTTGGGTCACTCATCAAAGCAGCAAGCTCTTCATAGCGCTCACACATGGTATCTAGTCGAACTAATAACGATTCTTTCATTTATTTGGATTCTGAAAAATAGAGGGAATTTAAGTGCGGCGTATTCTAACACTGAAAGGATGAACAGGCTATTGCCTGTT
>JBFJZQ010000224.1:0-5737 GCA_041622015.1 Oleiphilaceae bacterium | reverse complement strand
AGTCACGGTGCCGTCAGTGTTGATAACAACAATACCGTTTGCCGCTGTCGCAGAAGTCACGCTTAAGCTATCGCCATCTAAGTCTGAATCGTTCGCTAGGACATCGACGGTTACGGAAGCATCTTCATCAACTGTCACTAAATCGTCTTGGGCTAATGGGTCTGAATTGACAGTCGGGTTAGCTGGATCAATATCTACATCTAAAAACCTGAACAACTCGACGTTAACAACAGTGTCTACTTCGCCTGATAAATTATTCGTTACAGTGTAAGTGTTCGTATCGATTTCAGAAATTGAATAATCTTGGTAGTTACCATCAAAAATGGCGATATCGTATTCTGAGCCGCCATTAATATAATCATTACCTGAACCTGCATTGATAATGTCATTGTCCGCGCCGGCATGTATCCAGTCATATCCTGAACCACCTTCGATAACATCTTCACCACGACCGCTAATAATAACGTCGTCACCAGCTCCACCAGTGACGGTGTCAGCGCCATCACCCGAAAGTATGACATCATGACCGTTTCCACCATCAACCGTATCCTCACCCTCACCAGTAACAATGATGTCATGACCATTATCACCGTAAACAATATCATTACCTGAACCAGTAATTATAATGTCATGGCCTTCATTACCATAAACCGTGTCATTACCTGCACCCGAGATGATGGTATCATTTCCTGAATCACCCGAAGCAATGTCATCCCCACTGCCTGCCACGATGAGATCATCGCCCGAACCACCACTAATAATGTCGTTACCCGAGCCTGCAAAGACAGTATCATCTCCACTGCCTGCATTGATGACATCATCACCAGACCCGCTTAGTATTAAATCATTACCAGAACCACCTGAAATAGTATCATCACCACTACCGGAAATAATGATGTCATCACCAGAACCACCATCAATCGTATCATTTCCAGAACCACTAATAATTATATCACTGCCGCTTCCACCATTTATGGTGTCATCACCTGAGCCAGAAATAATGATGTCATTGCCGCTGCCGCCATTGATGGTGTCATCACCTGCACCACTAATGATTAGATCATTCCCTCCCCCAGCGTTAATTGTGTCATCCCCCGAACCAGAGATAATGATGTTGCTGCGGTTATTTCCATCGATGGTTTGATCTGTCATTTCACTAATCCTCTCTTCGGCAAATTTGGGTCCAGGGACTCAAAGCAATTTGTTACATGCTGTAATTTTATGTAGCTTATTTGTAATTATTATCAACAGAAGATAGTACTGTTAAAAAATATTAATGTGTATAAAGCAAGTAAGCCTATGTGACCAAGTTCACTTCGCATCACAAATATTTACAGAAATAAGGGAAAGAAGAAGGAAAAAAGATATTAAAAGGTGAAGAAAGCCACTAATAGTTTTAACGGCAAAGGTAACAGGAAAGAAAAATTCGTTTATAAATTCAATAATTCAACAATGATCGTTTTTGCAATAAAACCAACCACACCTAAACCTAAAGCAATAAATAAAATACTTGTACCAAACTTGCCTGCATTAGAACGTTTTGCAAGGTCCCAAACTATATAGCCCATATAACAAACCAAAGCTCCAACTAAAACATATAAAGATAATGTTTCAAAAGTTTCAAATGTCACAACAAAAACTCTCCTCAAAAAAAAGAAACGGCATTCTACACAATGTGACACCTATATAAGAAAATAATTTAATCAAAAAAAGACAGTCAAACCATAGCACCATATAAGTGCACTAAAAGTTCAAGCAATAAAACGAGCGCACCAAATAACAGCATACTCATTCAATGCATTCATATTCTATATTCAAAAAAATAGTTATTAACCATAAATATCAGCAACTTACATAAAAAGAAACATAATTGGCATGATGCCTGCTGTAGTAAAAACATCGGATCACTTTTAACTGTGAGTTTATTGCACAACAGACTCTGTGATCATCTCTAACGCTTAAAGCGAACTGTCTCTTAGGATGTAACCATGAAAAAACTTAAGGTAGTTGTTGTCGGTAACGGCATGGTCGGACACCACTTTGTAGAACAAATGATTCAATCAGAATCGGATGTTGAGCTTACCGTATTAGGAAGCGAAACAAGGCCTGCTTATGACCGTGTACACCTTTCTGAAATATTTTCTGGTAAGGAGCCACAGGAACTTGCCTTAACAACAAGAGAATACTACCAAGAAAATGGCATAAACGCTTTTTTTGGTGAAGCAGTTACAGACATTGACCGTAAAAAGAAGTGTGTTACCACTGAAAAGGGTAGAACTTTTGAATATGACAAGCTTGTTTTAGCGACCGGATCTTATGCCTTTGTTCCACCCATAAAGGGTTCTGAACGAGAAGAATGCTTAAGCTATCGTACAATTGATGATCTAGGTGAAATCAAAAATTGCGCTAAGGATGCAAAAATTGGGGTGGTGATTGGTGGCGGCTTATTGGGCCTTGAGTGCGCGAATGCACTCAAAAACCTTGGCCTAGAAACCCATGTAGTCGAATTTGCGCCAGGCTTAATGGGCGTTCAGTTAGATGAAGGCGGAAGTAAAATGCTTCGTCGTAAAATCGAAGCGCTTGACGTAAAAGTACACACCCAGAAAGCGACCTCGTTAATTAGCGACAAATCCGACAATACAAAATTAAGAATGCACTTTGCTGATAATACCCACTTAGACACTGATATGATTGTCTTTTCAGCAGGTATTCGGCCTTATGATCAGCTAGGCAGAAAAGCCAATTTAGAAGTGGGTGAGCGAGGCGGCATTGTTGTTGATTACCACTGCCGAACCTCGGATTCTAACATCTATGCCATTGGTGAATGCGCTTCTTATGGTAATTTTATATACGGCTTGGTCGCGCCTGGATATCGTATGGCGGAAGTTACTGCTGAACAGTTCAGCAACTTAGAAGAAAAGCCTTCGTTCAAAGGTGCAGATATGAGCACCAAGCTTAAGTTATTAGGTGTAGATGTTGGCTCAATAGGCGACGCTCATGGTAATGCTGAAGGCATCATTTCTTATGTCTATAGCGATGAGAAGTCAGAAACATACAAACGTATCAATGTCGATAGCAACAACAATCTAGTAGGCGCAGTACTCGTTGGTGACTGCGATGACTACGACACACTTCTTCAGTACTTCTTAAATAAGATAGAGTTGCCCGCCAATCCTGAAGGCATGATTCTACCAAGCACGGAAGGCTCTCAAGGCGTTACGCTTGGTGCCGCAGCATTACCACTAACAGCGACTATTTGTTCCTGCCATAACGTTAGTAAAGGCGATATTCACTGCGCTATCGATGCCGGCTGTTGCAGTGTTGGTGATGTGAAAGGCTCTACCAAAGCAGCGACAGGTTGTGGTGGCTGTGCGGCTCTTTTGAAAAATGTCGTTGATACCGAAATGGAAGCAAGAGGCCTAACGGTTGATAAGAGCATTTGCGAACACTTCCCATACACGCGCCAAGATTTGTATAACTTAATTAAAATTGGCGATATACATTCTTTTGAAACACTTATTGAAAAACATGGTACAGGACTTGGCTGTGATATCTGTAAGCCAGCAACTGCAAACATGCTAGCTTCAATTTGGAATGACTACGTTCTTGAAACGCCTCATGTAGGCTTGCAAGATACGAATGACACCTTCCTGGCTAACATGCAAAAAGATGGCACGTACTCTATTGTTCCTCGCGTACCTGGCGGTGAAATTACACCGGAGCAACTAATTGCTATCGGCCAAGTTGCGAAAGACTATAAGTTATATACCAAAATAACCGGTGGACAACGTATCGACTTATTCGGTGCGACCTTAAATCAGCTACCCGTGATCTGGGAAAAATTAATAGCTGCCGGTTTAGAAACGGGTCATGCATACGGTAAATCTCTGAGAACTGTAAAATCGTGTGTTGGTTCTACTTGGTGTCGCTATGGCGTCAAAGACAGTGTAGGCACAGCAATTGACATTGAGAACCGCTATAAAGGCTTAAGAGCACCTCATAAAGTCAAAATGGCTGTATCAGGATGCACCAGAGAGTGCGCAGAAGCACAAAGTAAAGACGTAGGTGTTATTGCAACTGAAAACGGTTGGAACCTGTATCTTTGCGGTAACGGCGGAATGAAACCAAGACACGCCGATTTATTTGCGACAGACCTGGATACCCCCACACTGATCAAATATATCGATAGATTCTTAATGTTCTACATCAAAACGGGCGACAGACTCCAAAGAACATCAGTCTGGATGGACAACCTAGAAGGCGGCCTTGATTATTTAAAAGCAGTGGTTATCGAAGATTCTTTGGGCATAGCTGCCGAGCTAGAAGCCCAAATGGAGCATATTGTTGAAAGCTATCAATGTGAGTGGAAAACAACCATTGAAAACCCTGAAAAAGTCAAACGTTTCAGACAATTTGTCAACTCAAATGAAGCAGACTCAAATGTTGTTTTTGTTGAAGAGCGAGGCCAAATAAGACCTGCTAATGAAGATGAAAAGCTTAAGTTAATCGCGAAGTCGGCGTAGTTATTAACAACTTCATGAGAAAGGATGATGACCAATGAATGTCGAAAAGATTTTAAAAGACAATATGCCTTATGAACCAGCTAACGAAGCAGGATGTATGAACGTGATTTGCAAAAAATCAGATTTAGTAGAAAACTCAGGTGTTTGTGCATTGATTAATGACGAACAGGTGGCTTTGTTTTATCTTCCAAAAACCGAAAAAAAGATATTTGCGGTATCGAACTGGGATCCGATAGGTAAAGCTAATGTGTTATCTCGCGGCAGACTAGGCGATATTAAAGGCAGCATTGTCGTTGCTTCTCCTTTATACAAACAGCATTTCGATTTAGAAACCGGTGTCTGTATAGAAGATGAAACAGTCAAACTAAAAACCTACCCTATTATCTTAGAGGGAGATATTGTCAAAATTGGTTAATTTATAAGCGTTAAGTCACAGATTTTGTTGATAAATTACACGATTTCTTCAAATTGAAAAAAAAGTGTAATTTATCGCTTTCTAGGTGTTGACCCTTACCTCATATCCCGATAATATGCGCGCCGTTGTGACATTCCCCGATAACTCAGTTGGTAGAGTAGCGGACTGTTAATCCGTTTGTCGCTGGTTCGAGCCCAGCTCGGGGAGCCAACACAACACCTTCTGACTACCCTCTCAAGATTTATCATATCCTTATACCAAACAAACTCATTTTTGCATATTATTTTACTAAGTGAATCTAAAGCACAGTTTGATTCGCTAATCTAATGCTATATTTCGTTTGCAGTCACTTATAAAAATAACAGGACATAAAATGAAACTCAGAACTCTACACTCAACTCTTAGTAAAATAATGCCAAGAAAAATTCTAGCTGTTTTAGCTATCTCAACTGCCTTAACAGGTTGTGGTGGTATAGGCGGTTTAGCAAGTAATGATCGCGTATCCAACGCCGATAACGACCAGGTTATTACAATTGGCGACTCTATTTTCGCTTTGTCAGGAAAGCTACAAGATTTTCTTGAAAGCTATGCAGGTGAAACATTCAGACGCTACACCCTATCTGGCGCTGAACTAAAAGGCGGCATCATTGCGACAGATGTCTACGCACAATACAACATAGCGAAAAATGACAACCCAAATATCGATACGGTTGTCATGGATGGTGGCGGTAACGACATCCTTATCCCAGCGATTGCTTTATTTGACCCTTATAACTGCAAGACACAGTGGTATCAGTTT
>JBFJZQ010000223.1:0-5755 GCA_041622015.1 Oleiphilaceae bacterium | reverse complement strand
GACGACCCTCAAACTGATACGTTCTATTACCGCTTGAGAGCGGATCGACGTGTCGTGGTTGATAAAACCCATATGCCTTATAGTTTAAGTGATGCGCGCATGAAACAGTGGACTGAATGGTTTTTAGAACCTCAGTATACGGTTTCCTCTTTACCGAGTTATGAGCCAAAGCTCGCTTCAAATCCATTTATTACCTTCAAAGACTTACCGGTTTCTGCACGCTATCGTTTTATGCTCGAAGAAGCGGAGTTCACGATAATGGGCTATATCAAAGGGCCCGTGTGTCGAGGCCAGGTCGCTTTAAACGTAATAGAGGATCACTTCTGGGTGTTTTTTGTCGACCCTGATGTCGAAACCATGCTCTATGATCCAGCCACATCGAATGAAAAGTTAGAGAATTTAAGTCTACCTGCTGCCGAGCAAAGTAATGCCTCACCTTTCGATATTTGGACAAAGTATTCAAAACTTCAAGAACGCCACTTAAATGACAAAATTGAATTCCTCAACACAAAATATCCAGAAGGTGCAGAGATATCGATATCGTCAGTATGGGATGGCGAGGGCCTTAATCAAAATGCTGCACTGACAATTTTCAGGCACTTTGATAATGCCACCGTGGTGAAAGGTTTGCAGGGACAAAATCCTAAAACCGCTTGGGTGATCTCGTATAGTTTATTGGAAAGAATTCATTATTTGCTGGTGGCAGGTTTTGATGTCTATGGCAATGTTGGGCATCAGCTTAATACGCGTTTGTATATGGATTTTTTACGCATGGAAGGCGAAAGCCAGTTCTTAATGTTCTTTCCTAAAGATAAGGCTGAAAAAGAATTCTTATCTTGGTATCAGGGTGCGGAAGATAAAGTAGAGAATTATATAGCATTATTACGTAGAGCCAATTTGAAGCGCAATAACTTGGTTTACCAAAGTGATAATGTCAAAAGCGAGCTTTTTGATCGGCTTAAGCATTATCTTGGGAATAAGGTTTTAGCGCCAAAAAAACTTCTCGGCGCAGAGTTGGGTAAATTGAATAAACAAACCTTAAGCCAGCTAGAGATGCTCTCAAATATAAAAAGCGAGAGTTTAAGATTCTTGCCTGAATTGTCTCTTATTCGATTAAAACTGGCAGATGGCAGTGAACACGTGATCACCATGACATTAAATCGCTACCATAAAAATGTATCGTCGTTATTCATGGAAGAAGACCGGTGGGTGCCAGAGCGTTTTTACTTGAGTCTTTATCCGGGAATTTTAGGTAGTTATCCGAATACGTTTTATGCTCTTTCCGAAAAGGATTTAGACAGTTTTATTCAACACTTGTCTTCATTGAGAGAAGAGGAAGACTACCAAGTATTACTCGACAAGTGGGGTATTAGAAGAACCAGTGATAAATTCTGGCCATATGTAGATTGGTTACATACGTGGTATGCAGATAATCAGCCTCTGCAGTCGGGCATTATAGATTTGAATCGCTTTGAAAATCGTTAAAATACACAAGGGTATTTAGTTAGGAAAAAGCATATTTAATAGCGCAATAATAATAACGGTTTGTATCAGAGCGATACCTTGCCAAACCCGCAAAGGGTTGCGTTCGATCAAGGGGCTGGATGATTTATTCGCATACTTTTTATTGGGTATTTTTAACTCATATATAAATTCAGAGAATGCTTCATGGCGTTTTTCAGGCAAGGGCGATAAGGCTTTTTGAATGGCGCCATCCAGCCAATAAGGCACCATTGGATTATATTTTAAGGCACTGATATAGCTTAAGTTATTTAGCTTTCGTTGGTCCGTCAGTTTTTCAAGTTGATCGCCAAAGGGCATTTTGCCTGTGAGCATCTCATATACAATGACGGCAAGACTGAATAAATCAGACTTGTTGGTATTCTTGCTGTTAAATCGAGTTTCGGGTGCGCTGTAAAATGCCGTTCCCAAAGCAATATCCCGATCAAAAGGTGTGTCAATTTCAGCAATACCCGCTGCGAGGCAAGAGCCAAAATCAATGATTCTTGGAACGCCTTGTCGGTCGATAATAATATTATCCGGTTTGATATCCTGATGAAGGATGTCCTTTCTATGTAAAGCTCTTATTCCACGGCTGATAAATTCAGCCATGCGTACGACTTCATTAATGTCGGGCTTAGGGTTTTCCTGAATCCACTTATCAAGCGTTATCCCATCAACAAATTCCATAATGGTATAAAGCGCGCTTTTAGATTCTTGTTTATCGATTATTTTCACCACATAAGGGCTATCTACGCGCTTACCAATCCATTGCTCTAAAGCAAAACGCTCAATATAAGCCGGGTCATCTTCGTAGTTTACAGACGGGGTTTTCATGATAAAGCGTTTATTAGTCTCATCTTTGACTAAATAGACTTGGCTTCTTTGGCTGGAATGGATTTCCTTCAGAACGGTGTAGCCGTCTAGGCATTGTCCTGGAGATAGAGGTGGTGGAAACTTCAGCGCGTACATTTTCTGATAAATTTCCTGATTATCTGCATTGGGCAGCGTATCTATGCGTAATATCTGACAACTCAGGTTATCGGTACTACCTGCATCCAAGGCTTGGTGAATCAGTTTTTCACAAACATCATCATAACTTTTTCCAGACTCATATTTGAGACAAAGACTTAAGTGAGCATGCAGTTCTTTTTCACTTAGATAATCGTGAATACCATCGGTGCTTAGAAAAAAAATATCATGCAGCTGAGTGTCGATTTTTTGATAATCAACCTCGAGGTGATTATCCATACCCATGGCTCGCGAGAGATAAGTGGTTTCTTTATTGATCCGGGTACAGTGGTCTTGGGTTAGACACTCGAAAGTATCATCACGTAAACGATATATTCGAGAGTCGCCAATGTGAAACAAATAGGCTGATTGAGACTTCAGCACGAGTGCACTTAAGGTACTTAAATGGCCTTTAATCTGGCTCTGGCCAACTAACCAGCGATTTAGGGCGAAAAGAATTTTTTGGCCTCTGGTTTTGACAGACCAAGCATCAGGCGTGGCGTAATAGTCTGAAATGAAGTTTCGAACACAAGTTTCACTGGCTTCTTTGCCTGCTTCCGCCGCACTGACGCCATCTGCAATGACCGACACAATACCTTTGATCGTTAAGGTTGGTTGGTTGGGAATACACATGCCAATGCAGTCTTCATTTTTGCTTTTCCTGCCAGCAGCACTTGCCTGACCAACGCTTAACGCTAGTTGTGAGTCGATTAGCAAAACGTATTTCCTTTTAGTCAGGCCGGTGGTGAGGTAAATGGTCACGTAAGTGACCAATTTAGGCAAAAGCCATCATCAGATGGCGCCTAAAAATAGCGAATTACGATACTTCAATCAGTTCGACTGTACCATCTTCATTTACTTCTGCGACATGTCCTTTTGGTTCTTCAAGGAATTGCACAGCAATAAATATGAAGGCAGCGCAGGCGGCGATAACGATAAAGAATGTGCTATAGCTGACAAAAGAAAGAACGGTTAAGAATATCACCGCACCGACGTTGCCATAAGCACCTGTCATCCCTGCTATTTGTCCTGTCATGCTGCGTTTTACCAAGGGAACCATGGCAAATACAGCGCCTTCTCCTGCTTGTACAAAGAAAGAGCAGGCCATAGTGGCGATCACCGCTAAAGGAATCCACCAAGTGCCTTCAATTTGACTGAGTACCAAGTAGCCCACGGTTAAACCACAAATAAGGATAGATAAGGTTTTTCGGCGTCCAAATTTATCACTTAGCCAACCACCGCCTGGGCGAGCAACGAGATTCATAAACGCAAACCCCGAGGCCAATAAACCCGCGGTAACGGCATCTAAACCCTCGAAGGTATCCAAGAAATAAAGTGGCAGCATTGAAACTACAGCTAATTCAGAACCAAAGGTCACAAAGTAGGCGAGTTGTAAAATAGCGACTTGTTTGAATTTATATTGTTGAAGTTGTGGCACGGGTTCAGCTAGATGTTCTTTGTTGACATGAAAAATTTGCTTGCTTTGATAAGCAAATAACACCACTAACCCGACATAAAGTGAATTCGCAGCGAACTCGCTCAGTAAGCCTAAATTGCTAGGCGATAATTTCCATGTCAAAACCATTAAAGCGATATACATGGGAATATTCATTGCTAAGTAAAAATACAAGTCTTGTTTGCTGCTGACTTGAAGTCCACCACTTTTTTTCGGTTTGAAGTAAGTTGAACCTTTTGGTGTGTCGCGAGCAACTTTGAAGAACACAAAGCCATAAATAAAAGCCATTGCCGCTGTGGTCAGTAAGGCGTATCTCCAGCCATCATCGCCGCCATAGAAAAGTGCGAGCGTAGGTAAAAGCATAGCCGATGCCGCTGAACCAAAATTACCCCAGCCACCATAAACACCTTCAGCAATACCGACTTCTTTTGCCGGAAACCACTCACCGACCAAGCGAATGCCAATGACGAATCCTGCGCCGACGAAACCCATCAGGAAGCGGAAAAGAGCGAGCTGTTCATAGCTTTGTGATAGGGCAAAAGCCGAACATAAAACACCCGTGGCCAATAGTAAGCCTGAATAAACGTAACGCGGACCAAATTTGTCAACCAGCATGCCAATAATGATTCGAGCGGGAATGGTCAAAGCAACGTTTAAAATTAACAGCGCTTTTACCTGTTGGCTTGTTAAATCAAATGCTTCTTTGATAAAACCCATTAGCGGTGCATGGTTAAACCAGACCATAAAGGTCAGGAAAAAAGCAAACCAGCTTACATGAAGCATTTTAATTTTCGGTTCTTTAACTTTTAAGAGGTTAAGTCCAACATCAGACATATTAGTTCCTTAAGGTCAGTGTATCTAGGTACCTGGCTTTTAGCAGATATCATGCCATTGTTCTGTGTGCCTTTACGGTGCGTGAAATATGAGGTGTTGATAATTCCTCTTGCACCGTTATCGTTATTGGTGCGGTTTTTAGTGGCGTTAATGGGTTTTTTTGGTGCGTTATGTTAGGTGTCTATCTTTGTTATAAATAAGAAGTGTATCTAAATAAGGAAAATTGTAATTCAGATAACGTCCAGCAGTTATTCGTCTATGCTTAAGTTTAGAAAATATCCATTAAAATAGATTTGAGTTGTTAGTCGTATCTGTTTTTTAATGAGCTAATTCATTACCATGAACAAATATCTCTAATAATCGAATAATAAACAGGGTTGTTATATGCTTAAGTCACTTTATTTGTGTGTTAACCAAGTTTTTTCACGCAATTCTTATAAGGCGGTTCCTAGACATGTTTTGAGTTTGTCTATTATTTTGCTGTCTTGTCTGACCTTCAATGCTTCAGCCGAAGCAGAAAAGCCAAACTTCAAAGATGTTGTACGAATCGGCTATATACCTCATCCCTCATTTACGCTTGATAATGGACTTGCTTCAGGCGCACTTGGTCGGGTTATGGAGTGCTCAATGGCATTATTCCCGCGTGTAGAGTATGTCGAGATGCCTAGTTATGAACGATTAATGTTCGCGCTTGAGACAAATGTAGTTGATGTCGGCTTAAATATGGTGCGTACAAAAGAGCGTGACGCCTTGGCTAAATATGCTGTTGATATCTACCGTTCTAGAATAATTCTTGTCACGAGGGATGATGGTTCAAATAAATCATCTTTAGAAAATTTACCTGTAGGTCGGTTAGCTGCAAGATTAGGCAGTGATATTGCTAATTTGTTAGTGATCAAAGGCTATAAAGTTGATGTAAATGCATACACAGTCGAGAGACTGTTAGAGATGTTT
>JBFJZQ010000222.1:0-5759 GCA_041622015.1 Oleiphilaceae bacterium | reverse complement strand
TCGGAGCTCTACCAGAACACCCTTCGACGGGGCTCAGGGAGCGAGAATAATTCGCACGTTGAGCTTAGTCGAAATGCCTGCATTGAGCTATGCCGAAATGTTTTGATGCAACTGTGAGTTCTACAAGAGCGCCCTTCGACACTTCGACGTGGCTCAGTGCAGGCCAAGCTCAGGGAACGAAACTTCCGGGCATTGAGTCAGTCGAAATGCCTTGATGTAACTCGGAGCTCTACCAGAACACCCTTCGACACTTCGACGAGGCTCAGTGCAGGCCAAGCTCAGGGAGCGGAAAGTGGGGGCTCAGGTGCGCTATACAAACAGAAAAAATGAGCGCTTATGTCCATACAAACAAAAATAAAATGTCCACAAAAAATATAATATTTATTTATTTTTCTATTAAATACAAACAGTTGATTAAAATTCCTTTAAAACCAATCACGCTATAACGCTTCTTTTTATAGACATAAACTTATATTATGCCCGCCCATATCTTAGTGACTATATATTCTTGATAAGCTGCTAACTTACAAAGTGTTAAGCAAAGGTCTAGACTGAACAAGGTAATTTAGACGGTTCTATCAAATTAAGAATTAAAACCAATACGAGCATGATGCGCGATGACTAAAAACACACAGATTAACGCCTCCCTAGAGAACCCTTTTCAGCAGAAAAAAGAGCTTGATTTTCGTATCCCCGGCCAAAATTCTGAAACGCCTGGTTTATATGAAGCAACACTAAAAAAGGGTTATGACTTAATGCAGCGGCCTCGAAAAGCCGCCGGTGTCGATGCCATTACCCGCCAGCATAGCAAAAAGCGGATGACTATCTGGGAACGAATTTCAGTTCTGACTGATGAAGACCCAACGGTGTTATTTCAGAACTGGGGCAAAAACCTAGATGGCGCATCAATTGTTACCGCTATTGTGAAAATCGATGGCAGAGATGTGGCGCTTTATGGTCATGACTTCACTGTTCGCGCCGGCTCAATGGATGCAACTAACGGTAAAAAGCTAGCACGACTCATGGAACTTGCAGGAAAACGAAAAATTCCGCTCGTGGGTTTAAATGATAGCGCCGGTGCTTATGTGCCTGCCGGTGTAGGTGGTTTGGATGGCTACGCTGAAGCCTTTACTGCTCTCAGAAAAATAAGCGGCGTTGTCCCAAGTATTATGTGTATGTTTGGCTTTAATGCCGGTGGTGGCTCGTATCTGCCGCGCCAAGGCAGCTTCATGATCCAGGCAAACGACACCTTTTTTGGCTTAACTGGCCCGGGTGTAGTGAAAAGCGTGTTAGGTGAAGATGTGACGCCCGATGAACTGGGCGGCCCAGGCGTTCATAGCCAGAGCGGTGTCACCGATTTTGTCGTCAAAGATGAAATCAGCGCGTTAAAAAAGGTACGCCAAATACTGAAATATATTCCTGACAACAATAGTCAGCTGTCACCCTTCCAACCTACGTCTGACCCGGTTGATCGCAAAACCTGGGATATCGATATTTTATTAAAAAAAGCTTTCAACAGCCCAACAGGTTTCAATACCCCGATTGATGTCACCATTATGATACAACAACTTTGTGACCATGGTGACTTTTTAGAAATTCAAGAAAGCAGAGCGCGCAATACCATCACTGCATTAGGCAGAATGGGTGGTAATGTTGTGGGCTTCGTTGCTAATAATAGTGCCGTTGCCTCTGGCCAAGTAGATATCGATGCCGCCTATAAAAATGCCCGTTTTATACGCTTCTGTAATTTGTACAACATACCGATGATCTTTATGGAAGATACTACCGGTTTCTTGCCAGGAAAAGATCAGGAAACCAAAGGCATCGTGCAAGCCGGCCGGGCAATGCTGGATTCGATCATCGATCTTCGTACACCACGCTTCCTAGTGATGATTAGAAACGCCTTCGGGGGGGCTTATGCCTCTTATAACTGTTATGCCACGGGCGCAGATTTTGTCATCGCCTTACCTTCAACGCGTGCAGCCGTCATGGGTACAGCAGGTGTTGAATTTGTGTATAAAAATGAGTTGAGAGAGATTCGTTCTGCCGTCAAAGCGGGAGAGAAAACGGCACAGTGGGCTAAAGAAGAAGAAGCAAAACTGGTTAAGCTCTATGAAGAACGACTGATGAACCCGAACGAGGCCTTAAGCTTAGGCTCTATTTCTCAAATCGCGATGCCCAGAGATTTACGCAAAATTCTATGTGAAAACATGGATTTCCATTTAAGACATTATAAACCCGAACCGTTAACCAGCGTTCAGAGGGAGTTTTACTAAGATGAGCAATGAACATTACCTAAACAACCCGCTGGTTCATCAAAACAGACAGCTATCTCAGCATGCGAGCCCCTGGGTTAAAAGCTTCGCTTGCACAGAAATACGTCCTTTAATAATTTGTCGCGGCCCGATTCGAAAAGAAGCGATGGATGTTTTTGAAGAAATGGGCATCAGCTATTACGGCATTTTGCTTTCTGAAAAAGATAGCATTGTTTATCAAAATGCCCTTGCTCCTGAACTTCGCCAGATAAAAGACCCGAAACGCGTGCATCGCGTGCCAGATTATTCTGGGAATGATAAAGATGAGCGAAACCAGCGTATTGCCCAAATTATTCGTATCGCGAAAGAAAACGACTACAACGCGATTTTTGCGGGCTATGGCTTCATGGCCGAAGATGAAAATATGGTGGGCGCCATGGAAGAGGCAGGGCTGAATTTTATCGGCCCTTGCGCGAAAACGGTTCATAAAGCAGGCTTAAAAGATGAAGCCAAACGAACAGCGCTGCAAGTTGGCGTGAGTGTGACACCCGGCATTAATAATTCCACCGCTATCACGCTCTTAAAAAAGCATTCCGATGAAAAAGCCTTACTCACATTAGCTAAAGCCCAAAAACTGAAGCTCAATCAAAGCGCCTTTGATGAAGCGGAAACTTTGTTAGACAAAGCTGAAGTGGTACTCGAAGCGGGCTACAAAAAAGGCATCGATTTATACACCGTTGCAGAACTGCAAGACACTATTCGTGAGCAGGTCATTACAATCGGCAAGCAATATCCTGAAAACCGTATTCGCTTGAAATGCATTGGCGGTGGTGGCGGTAAAGGCCAACGTATTCTTTCTAGCCCGGCAAGTTTTATCGGAGACTCGGAGTCCCGTCTTAATCAAATGGCCGACCAGGCGCCTTCACTCGTACTTGAAATTTTGAATGAAGTAAAAGCCACCGGGCAAGGCGATAATAAGAATATTCTAGTGGAACTCAATATCGAAACGACCCGCCATCAAGAAATTCAGGTGATTGGTAACGGTGAATGGAGTTTGGCACTAGGTGGCCGCGACTGTTCACTACAGATGCACGAACAAAAATTGCTCGAAGTCTCGGTGACGGCAGAAGACCTACAGCAAGCATTAACAGATTCCCTCCATGGCGAGCGTGAAGCGGAATCGAAGATTCTAAGCCAGGACTTAAAAACCCTCCATGCGATGGAATCTGAATCCGAAAAATTTGCGATCGCGGTGGGTTTGGATAATGTTTCAACCTTCGAGTGCATCGTAGATCGGGACCAGCATTTCTTTATGGAAATGAATACCCGTATTCAAGTTGAACATCGCGTTACAGAGTTATGTTATCAGCTTAAATTTGTAAACCCTGAAAACCCGAATGATTTCTTTATCGTCCAATCATTAGTCGAAGCCATGGTATTGCTGGCCGCTCACGGAAAGCGTCTACCAAAACCAGAAAGATTATCGCGGCACTCCGCCTCAGTTGAAGCGCGTTTAAATGCGACCAACCAAGCACTTGCGCCGCATGCAGGCGGCTTGATTGAATATTGGTCTGATGCGACGGAAGGTGAAATTCGTGATGACCAAGGCATAAGCCTGCACAACCCCGATACCGATGTGTTCATGACCTATCACTTAGCAGGCGCTTACGATAGCAACATTGCCTTATTATTGACCGTGGGAAGCAATCGCTTGGAAAGCTTCCAAAATATGGCGGAAGTGCTGCGTACCACCAAATTAGAAGGTAAAGATTTAGAAACCAACTTGGCCTTCCATTATGGCTTGGTCAATTGGTTACTGGGCGAAACAGTGCATGCCCGCCCTACAACACAATTCATCGTCCCTTATCTAACGGCTGTCGGTGCACTTAAACTCGAAGCACAGCAATATGATTTAAATGATGCGTATCAGGCTATTTGTCAGACAGACTTAAACAATGCTGGCACAGCAGAAAGTAAAGCGGCCCTACAAAAAGTGCTTCAGCGCAAGCAATTGCTCATCACGCGCCCTATTGAATCACTCATGAAGGAGCCACATCTGCTTTCAGGGTGGTTAAGTTTGCATCAAGCCGACTTCTCACACGACGCTAAAGCAAAATTGAGTTGGACGCGTAATCCCATTGAAGTATTGGCTGAAACTTACCACTACCTCAACATGAATTATCGACCGAACAATCATCGTAAATTCCCAGCCTCAACGATGATCTGGGATCATGATGAAGCGATATTGTCAGACGCTCTGAGCTTCTATGAAAGCTTAGAACAAACCTTGAGCAAAAATAACATTCAGGCTCAAGACTTTTCCGCCTTAAACAAGTGCTTAAATGGCAAAATGCCGGACTGTTTCGACAGCGAAACATGGCAAGCGATTCAGTCTGCACATGCAGGCTATCAAGCTGGTTGTGACACTTTACTGCTACTGCCGCATTTAGCCTTACAAACGGGCTTCTTTAATCTTCATGTTAAAGAAAACTTAAGCATTCATATTCCCGAAAACTTAACGAGCAAAGAATACCAAGTGGAAATGGCCAAAGTATTGGTGCCCCCCCCGGTAGCCAAAGGCGATGAAATTTTAGCTAGCTCTGGCGGCATGTTCTATTCACGAGAAGCCCCCGACATGCCTCCATTTATTAATGAAGGCGATCATTTTAAAGCTGGCCAACCATTGTATATTGTTGAAGTCATGAAAATGTTCAACAAAATTACGGCACCCTTTTCAGGAAAGATTGAAAAAATCCTGCTCACTGAAGACGGTACGATCATCAAAAAAGGCGAGCCCTTATTTAAGATTGTTCCTGATGAGAAATTGATTATTGAAACCCCCGAAGAAGTTCATGCCCGTCAAAGTAAAGCATGCGCACAGTTTCTTAAACGAATTGCATAATTAGCAAGTAAAGAGTTGGAGAGTATAAAATGATTACAGGGCTAGACCATATTGCCATCGCAGTCGCTGATTTAGACAAATCAATCGAACGTTTTGCAGAAGATTTTGGCTTGGACTTAAAAGGCCGTGAAGACGTTGCCGAAGCAAAAACCAGTGCAGCATTTTTCCCCATTAAAAATAGTAACATTGAATTAGTGCACCCACTGAATGGTGAAGGCCCGGTTCAAAAATATTTAGAGAAAAATGGCCGCGGAGGCATCCATCACCTTTGCTTTAGCAGTGACAACATTGAAGAAGATGTTCAACGCCTTAAAGCGAAAGGCTATGAATTTCTTTCAGACAAGCCAAGTTTAGGTGCGCACAACTGCATGGTGATCTTTATACATCCTAAAAGTGCTGATGGCGTGTTGATTGAATTGAATCAACCGATGGATCATTAGGAACGTTTAACTCTCGCTCATTGAGCTCGTCGAAACGCTTAAGAAACGTGAGGTTGTGGCAACCGGAACACCCTTCGACGGGGCTCAGGGAACGAAAAATATCGCGCGTTGAGCCCGTCGAAACGCATAAGAAACGTGAGGTTGTGGCAACCGGAACCCCCT
>JBFJZQ010000221.1:0-5839 GCA_041622015.1 Oleiphilaceae bacterium | reverse complement strand
GGCTCTAACAGACATTTCACTTTGTGAGCCATCCATATTTAAAGGTAAGCCAACGACAAACCCTTTTGGCTTCCAGGTTTCCACTAATGACTCAATAATATTCCAGTCTGGTATCCCATCTTTTGCTGAAATAGGTTTGAGTTCAGAGGCGGTTTTTAGTAAATCAGTGCCTACTGCCACACCAAAACGTTTTAAGCCAAAATCAAAACAAAGATAATTGTGTGAGCTATTAGCTTGGGACACTATGCATGACCTATCTGAGCACTTAATTGATGCTCTGTTATCCCCAAACTATTGATCGCAAACTTTCTTTTTTGAGAAGCATCGACCTCAAATAATAACTCTGTGTTTGCTGGACTACATAACCAGGTATTATCAGCTAACTCTTGCTCAAGCTGGCCGCTGCCCCAACCGGCATAACCCAGCGCAATAATAAATTTTTCAGGCCCTTGATCTTCTGCGATTGCTTGAATGATATCTTTTGAAGTCGTTAAATGGATTCCTTGGCTAATTTCCATGCTTGAATCCCACTTTTTTTCTGAGCCAGAAACGGCTGTATGAATAATAAAGCCTCTCTCTTCTTGAACAGGCCCTCCCCAATAAATAGGCTGCGGTTTTTCAATTTCTGCCATCCCTAACTGGGATAAGATATCATTCAGGCCGATTTGAATCGGCCGATTGATAATGATTCCCATAGCACCTTCTTCATTATGCTCACAGATATATGTCAGTGCCCCGGAAAAATTAGGATCAAGCATTTGTGGCATAGAAATCAGAAACTGATTCGCAAGACTAGTGAATTGACTAATAACTTGATACTCCACTTTTATTGTATGAAAAGGTTCTGATCAGCTCTAATACATCTCTTTCCTTTCTCACATTCTTGGGGAATGGCGCAAAAGGACCTGCACGATGTATGATATTAATCGTTTCTGAATCTAATACCAGATCACCAGACGGCTCTAAGATCCTCACCTCTTTAATCGAACCATCAAAATAAATAGAGATAGATACTCGAGGCTTACCATATAATTTTCTACCTGCAACTTGAGGAAAATTGAGGCTCCCGGTGTGTTCAATTTTTCTAACGACGTGAGACACATATTGTGAATCTTCTGCTTTCATTGTGGAGGCTGCCGTAAAGCGAGTCACTCTTGGACGACGAGCATAATTTTCTCGTTGCTGGTCAAAGTCGGCTTCTAAAGCTGCAATTTCTAAGCTTTGCTCTAATAAGGAACGATGGGATTTAATCAGTTCTTCTGGAAAAATGTCGTCAATTTGCACATCAGACAAAATTTTATCATCAGACTTGATAGCAGTGATGACTTTGGTTTGTTCATGTTTAGGCGCTGCCTGAGCGGGAGATGGTGCCACCATTGTCTGCTCTAACACAGCTGGTGAGGGTATAGGCAGCGGAGAACTTGGTTTAACTTTTTCGGCTTGCTCACCACTACCAAGTTGATTTGTTTCCGCCAGAAAATCTGCTTTTTCTGGCGCTTTCTGGTCATCATAGCGGGAAAGTGTAATCTCCATTGTAAAAGGAGAAGGAACGGGATCCTCCTCAAGAAAATCCGTCAGAACTAACAATACATGTACTGCAATCGCCACAAAAATAGTAAAACCAAGGCGATCAGTAGCACTAACCCCAGTTTCTATTGTTTGAGCCAAGTTTGCCTCCTTAATTTAATTCTATGCACCTTGATGAGCAGTGAGGTGCTTCTCAATGGCTAGCATTAGTTTGCCCGCAATATCTGTATCAAAGGCATTATCAATTTCTTGAATACAGGTTGGACTGGTGACATTGATTTCTGTTAAATAATCACCAATCACATCAATTCCAACAAATAATAGACCACGTGCGCGCAAATCATCTTTTATCTGATCAACAATCCAGTAGTCTCTCTCAGTTAAAGCTTGCGCTTGCCCTGTACCACCCGCGGCCAAATTTCCTCTTAATTCACCCTGGCTAGGAATTCTTGCCAGAGCATAAGGAATCGCTTCACCGTCTATAATCAAAATACGTTTATCACCATTTTTTATATCGGGTAAATAGCGTTGTGCCATAATTTGTTTTGAGCCGTGCTGTGTCAATGTCTCGAGTATAACGCTTAAGTTACTGTCACCTGACTTAACTCTAAAAATAGATGCGCCACCCATACCATCTAAGGGTTTATAAATGACATCTTGATATCGCTTGCAGAAATCTTTTAATCGACGCTGATCTCTTGAGACCAGCACTTCTGGGCAGCATTGCGGAAAAGCTGTGGCATATAGTTTCTCATTACAGTCACGCAAACTTTGAGGACGGTTAACGACAAAAACGCCTTGCAGAGCGGCTCTTTCCAGAATGTGCGTAGCATAAATAAATTCAGCATCTACAGGGGGATCTTTGCGCATCAAAATAACATCAAGCATATCTAAATTGACGGTTTCATCAGAATGAAATTCAAACCACTTAGCGTAATCGCGCACCACTGAAAGCTTACGTACACGTGCTTTTGCTAGGCCTTGTTCAAGGAATAAGTCGGACATTTCAATATAAAAAATATTCCAGCCTTTTTTCTGTGCTGCCAATATCATGGCAAAGGAACTATCTTTTTTTATATTGATGTTCCCAATGGGGTCCATCACTATTCCTAAATTAATTGTCATTTAAAACCTGCGCATTTAAAAAAGTGTACTAATCTTACTTGAGAATTAAACCTATTTTAATAAGTTACGTTAGTTTAACTTTCATTACATTTTATATAAAACAATTTCTTTCTTAGTATTTATATTTAAACTATACATAATAGGTGTTTATGAAAGTTATCGTGAATTGATATTAATAAACACTTTTAAGATATTGGTCTATAGTGAAATAATGGTGTCTAAAAACATCATGATGTAACGCGTTTCAGATTGAAACGATGAGTAAATCTTCAAGTGCCCCAGGCTGCGAGATAATGGAAGAGAATTTCGAAAACCTTAAAATTATGGTCATCGACGACAGTAAAACAATACGTCGGACCGCTGAAACCTTGCTAAAAAAGGTCGGTTGTAACGTTATCACGGCAACCGATGGTTTTGATGCCTTGGCAAAAATTGCAGACACACATCCGGACATTATTTTCGTGGACATCATGATGCCCCGATTAGATGGCTATCAGACATGTGCGCTCATTAAAAATAACAGTGCGTTTAAAAAGACGCCCGTCATTATGCTTTCAAGCAAAGACGGCTTATTTGATAAAGCAAAAGGGCGGATTGTGGGATCAGATCAATATTTAACAAAACCGTTTAGCAAAGATGAATTACTAAATACTATTCGTAATCATATGCCTAATCACTAGGTCGCCTGATATACTCGCGCCCTTTTAAAATGAACCACAAGTTTACTTGCTGTCATTCCGGCAAATAAGCTTTTAACGAATAGTGTATCGCCCGGAGGAACTATGGCTCGTATTTTAATCGTCGATGACTCACCGACAGAAATCCGCAAGATTTCAAGTATTTTAGAAAGCAATAATCATGAAGTAATTACAGCGGATAACGGTGCAGATGGCGTTGCTGTGGCTAGAGCTGAGCAGCCCGATTTAATTCTAATGGATGTTGTTATGCCTGGCCTAAATGGTTTTCAAGCAACTCGGCAGCTAACAAGAGCAGCTGAAACAGCCGATATCCCAGTCATTATTGTCACAACGAAAGATCAGGAAACGGATAGAGTCTGGGGAACTAGGCAAGGTGCAAAAGGTTATCTTGTTAAACCTGTTTCTGAAAGTAGCTTAACAAAAACAATTAATGAGTTATTGAAGTAAAAAGGCTGCCAATATTCATGGTTTCAAAAGCAGAGAACCCATTTCAACTACTAACTGAAATAGCTCAAAAAAGCATTCAGAATGCAACAGGCCTCCCTGAACAGGATGAGGCTGTTGAGTTATGGAATGGTATTGGATTTACCATTGCCAACTCTTACTTTGTTGCCGCAATGGGCTCTGTATCTGAAATTATTCACTTACCAAAATTCACAAGTATTCCAGGCGTCAAAAGCTGGATGTTAGGAGTAGCCAACGTGCGTGGTCGACTGCTCCCTATTATGGATCTTGGTTTGTTTTTCGATTTGAATCACCGTTCATCGAATAGCCGTGACAAACGCGTTTTGATTTTTGATCATGGTGAAATTTTAAGTGGTTTCGTTGTCGATAGCGTTCATGGAATGCAATATTTTGCAGCAGACAGCTTTCAAGATAAATACGACACAAAACTTGAAAAAAGTATACGTCCTTTTGTAACAGGTGCGTATGAAAAAAACGACAGAAAATGGAATGTTTTTGACACTTTTAGCGTCACTGACAATCAAAAGTTTCTAGAAGTAGCTGTTCGATAAGTATGTCGAACCATAGAAAACTGAATAAATTCAAACATAAAAATAACGTGTAAACCATACAATAGATCGTAAGGCCAGGAGCCAGGAAATGAAAATCATATCTGGAAAATTTAGCACAGATCAAAGTACGAACTCACAAATTTTTGCGGTGGGTATCGCCCTGATTGTGTTATTGATTTCGTTAGTCGCCGTTTCGTATTTCATCACGCGAAATAGTAATTATGATGTGGAATATGGTGCCTACGCCAGTGACTTGAGGGTGCTTTCACAAGAAATCGCGAAGAATGCCACCGAAGCTGCCTCAGGTAAAAAGGCCGCTTTTGAAGAGTTACAGCGCTCTCGCCATGAATTTGAAACCAAATTGAGTTTAATTACTCAAGGTAATACTGACACTGGTCTGCCAGCGTCCTCGCTTCCATTTGAAACCGGCGTTTCTGAACGCTGGGAAACGGTTAAAGCTAACGCAGATAGAATTTTAGAAAATAAAGAAACTGTTCTTACGCTTCATCAAATAGCAAAGACACTAAATGAAACTATTCCTCAACTACAGATCGAATACGAAGACGTAGTTATGAACCTTCTTGCTAACGATACACCAGCTGACCAGATTTCTGTAGCTGAAAGACAGTCTCTTAGAGCTGAACGTATTGTTAGAAGCGTAAACAATATTTTAACCGGCGACGAAGATGCCGCAATAGCAGCAAATCGCTTTGGAGAAGATTCAACTTTATTCGGTCGTGTAATGAATGCGATGTTCGATGGCAACGATGCGATGAGTATCAGTAAAGTGACAGATGAAGATGCTATTTATGGCCTAGAAGCAATTTCCGAACTATTTGAATTCGTTGATAGTAACGTTAAAGCAATTTTGGCAACATCTCCGGAATTATTTAAAGTACGTAATGCTGCGAACTCAATTTTCCATAACTCTATTGCTCTTCTTGCAGAAACAAAAACCCTATCGACTCAATTACAAAGCCAAGCTGACAGCCGTTTTGCAAGCCCAAATAAAGCCTACATTATACTTGCTCTAATTATCTTCCTAATCATTTATGCTGGTTGGTTCTTATATCAAGAAAGTCAAAACCGCCTTCAATTAACCGAAGAGCAGAACGAACAAAACCAGAACGCAATCCTTCGACTACTAGATGAACTTGCAGACCTAGCAGACGGTGACTTAACTACTGAGGCAACAGTAACAGAAGACTTTACTGGCGCCATCGCTGACTCTATCAACTTCGCGATCGACCAGATGCGTGTCTTGGTAAAATCGATTCGTGATACGGCCCTTCAAGTTGCTTCATCAGCACAGGAAACCCAAGGCACAGCGATGCAATTAGCGGAATCATCCGAACACCAGGCACAAGAAATTGCTGGAGCATCTGCTGCTGTAAATGAAATGGCAGTATCGATCGACCAAGTATCATCTAACGCCGCTGAGTCAACTTCGGTTGCGGAACGGTCGGTAACCAT
>JBFJZQ010000220.1:0-5879 GCA_041622015.1 Oleiphilaceae bacterium | reverse complement strand
TGACGCGATTATGTTCCTGCTTTTCTTTGACGGTTAGTTTTACTGTTAGCGTATCACCTAGCTGTACGGGAGTATTGAACGTTAGGTTTTGCTCTAAATAGATACTCCCTGGACCTGGCATAACCTTAGAGAAAGCATTTGAAATTAATGAGCTTGCCCACATGCCATAACCAATATCTTCACGATAAACCGAGTTTCGAATTTTTTCAGGATCTAGACTGTCTAGCGTAATGTGTTCAGATGATGCGGCAAATAAAATCAGCGACTCTTCACTCAATGTTTTCGTAAATGTGGCATAATCATTATCTTGTAATTCATCGTAAATAATATTTTCTAGTACGCGCATAGTTTTTTAAACTTCTTTAAAGACTGAGTTGTGCAAGTATTTTGCGATTTAATGGCATTGCCTCCTTATAGAATAGGCTAGAATCCTCACTTATCAAAACGCTTTAGCATTTCTTACCTGAGAAAATATGTATCAATGCTTAAAAGGCGATAAAATTCACTTTATTAGACTGTAATAGCGCTCTTTTATGAACGAATTAGAATCAAATCTGGCTGCTTGCTCCTACAAAGATCAAGTTTGGTTAGCAAAACAAATTAAAAACTTATCACGCATTCAAGACCCAGATTCGAAACAAAAGCAAATTGAATTCATTAAGGAAAAGCTATCTTTATCAATAGCATCTCTACAACAAAAACAAGACCAACGTTTATATATTGCTTATCCTGAACAGTTACCTGTTTCTAAAGAAGCTGACAATATTTCTGCGGCTATTCGCAATCATCAAGTTGTCATTGTTGCAGGTGAAACCGGTTCTGGTAAGACGACTCAATTACCTAAAATCTGCTTGCAGGCAGGGCTTGGTATAAAGGGCTTGATCGGTCATACGCAGCCACGAAGGTTAGCCGCTAGGACGGTTTCGAACCGTATTGCTGAAGAAATGCAAGTAGAGCTGGGTTCGGTGGTGGGTTATCAGGTGCGTTTTACTGATCAGGTTACTGATTCCACCCTTGTAAAGGTAATGACAGACGGGATTCTTCTAGCTGAAATAAAGCACGATAAATACCTATATAAATATGAAGCGTTAATCATCGATGAAGCGCATGAACGAAGTTTGAATATCGACTTTTTGTTAGGCTATTTAAAGCGCTTATTAGCCAGGCGCCCCGAGCTTAAACTTATTATCACTTCCGCCACCATTGATGTTGAACGATTTTCAGGTTTTTTCAATCAAGCACCTGTGTTTAGTGTCTCTGGTAGAAGCTTCCCGGTAGCTGTTCATTATCGACCACCTTATGAAGAGGATGAATACTCTCAAAGTCTGCCTGATCAAATTGCTAACACCATCAATGACATAATAGATGAAGAAAAATCCAGGCGTTGGTCTATAGGTGATGTATTGGTATTTCTGCCGGGAGAGCGTGAAATACGAGAAGTAGCCAAGCAGCTTGATAGCATAGCTAAAGAGCAGGGCTGGCGTGATATTGATATTTTGCCATTATATGCACGCTTGAGTAATAAAGACCAAAATAGGGTTTTTGCAGCACATAGTGGTCGGAGAGTCGTGTTATCGACTAACGTAGCCGAAACATCCATTACTGTGCCTGGGATACGCTACGTTATTGATCCAGGTACTGTGCGAATGTCTCGTTATAGTTACCGTTCAAAGATTCAACGGTTACCCATTGAGGCTGTCTCTCAAGCAAGCGCAAACCAAAGAATGGGGCGTTGTGGGCGAGTTGCAGAAGGTATTTGTTACCGGCTTTATAGTGAAGAAGACTTCCTCACAAGGTCTGAATTTACTGACCCGGAGATTCTACGTACAAATTTAGCTGCCGTCATCCTTAAAATGATGGATTCAGGTCTAGGGAAAGTGGATGAGTTTGAATTCATTGATGTGCCTGATAGCCGTTTATGGAACGATGGTTATAAATTACTTCAAGAGCTACAAGCGCTCGATCAGCATAATCGTTTAACGCCTTTAGGTCGTCAAATTGCGTCTATCCCTGCAGACCCGCGTCTAGGCAAAATGCTCATGACGGCAGTTGAAAAAAATTGCGTTGCTGAAATGCTGGTAATAGTAAGCGCTTTGAGCATTCAAGACCCGAGAGAAAGACCTCAGGAAAAACAACAAGCGGCTGACCAAGCGCATAGCCAGTTTAAAGATATTGATTCCGATTTTGTAAGTTTCTTGCATCTCTGGCATGAGTATGAAAACCAACGTAATGCGCTTTCAAGTAATCAATTAAAGCGTTACTGCCAAAAAAACTATTTATCTTTTATTCGTATGAGAGAGTGGCGGGAAATTCATCGTCAACTTTATTTGGTAATGAAAGAACTCAAACTAATAAAACAAAATACCAGTTCCAATGAGTTTTGGGCACCGGAAGGTGAAACCTCAATCAAGCCCGACAAAGTAATCCATACTTCACCCCAGTTTAGAGTGAGGTCTTATGAAGCCATTCATCAGGCCTTGTTATCTGGCTTGTTAGGAAATGTCGGTACTCATGATGAAAAACGAGAATACATAGGCTGCAGAAATAGACGCTTTACACTTTTCCCAGGCTCCGGTTTAAGTAAGCAGCGACCTAAATGGATTTTCTCCGCAGAGCTAGTTGAAACTCAGCAGGTTTATGCGCGCTACTGCGCAAAAGTTGAGCCTGAGTGGATAGAGTCTTTGTCGAGTCATCTGCTTAAGAAAAACTGGTCTGAACCTCATTTTGAAGCCAAACGCGCACAAGTCATCGCGAAAGAAAAAGTGACATTATATGGTTTGGAAATTATTTCTAACCGACCCGTTAATTATAGCCAGATCGACCCTGTAATAAGTCGTGAAATATTTATTCGCTCGGGCTTAGTTGAAGGGCAGTATGCTGGTAAAGCGTTTGCGCTTAAAAAAAACCGACAACTTATTTCTAAGCTAGAAAATATAGAAGATAGGACGCGTAAGCGTGACATAGTTGTTGATGATGAAATTGTTTATCAACTATACGATGGAGTTCTGCCAAAGCATATTGTCAGTGGCGCGAGTTTTGAAAAGTGGTTCAAACAACTGTCTGAGGCTGAAAAAGCACATTTAGTTTTTTCTGAAAAAGATCTAACCAGAGAGCAGTCATCTGACTTTAATCCAAACCTGTTTCCTGATCACCTCGATAATAATGGCATTCGCTTTCCTTTAAGTTATCAATTTAAACCGGGTGATAAAAAAGACGGCGTGACCATTTCAGTTCCCATCAATGCCATAAAGCAGCTCGATGTCGATAAACTTGAAAAACTGGTGCCGGGGTTATTGCGTGACAAATGTACGCAACTGATCAAATCATTACCGCGCACCTTACGCAAACATTTTGTGCCTGTTCCTGACGTTGTTGAAAAAATTCTCCCTCGTATCGAAAGTAGCGATTTACCTTTATTGGAAGCGCTCAGTCATGAATTGAAACGACTGACGTTGGTTCAAGTACCGATTGATTCATGGAACTTGGAAGCGCTTGAAGATTATTTAAAGTTTAATATTCAGGTTCTCAGCGAAACAGGGAAGGTGATTGACCAAGGGCGAGACCCGGTTTCTTTATCCAATAAACTCAAACATTTAAGCGCGACTGATCTGCCTCCCGTGAGTAAAACCGACCAAAATGATGAGCAAGCTAAGGAATGGGTGTTTGGCGATATTGCTTCAAAAATACTGGTAAAACAGGCAGGAATTGAGCTTTATCACTTTCCGGCATTGAAAGATGAAAAACAATCAGTGCACAAGGTTGTGTGTAACGATTCTTTGTTAGCGTCTAACTTGCATCGAATGGGTGTAGCCCGGTTATTATTTTTTAAGCTTCAACCACAGTTTTCAATGTATAAAAAACAAATTAAAAGTTATTCAAATATGGCTTTATTGTTTGCACCGGTGGGTAAAGCTGAATCTCTTTATGATGATTTTCTAATGGCTGCCATCGCTAACCATTTTTTTGTCGACGAAACTATCCCTTGGAACCGATCTGATTTTGAAAAGTGTTATGAGGAAAAAAGGGCAGACTTCTTCGACTATGTCGTGTCTTTTAGTCAGCTTATCGAATCTATCCTAAAACAATATCATGATTTAATGAAAAGCCTTAAAGGGAAATTAAACTTAGCCTTGGCCATGCCGATGAGTGATTTGCAGCATCAATTAAAAAACTTGATCTATTCAGGCTTTATTTGTGCGACACCCTATAAACGCTTAACTAGCTTTCCAAGGTATCTGCAAGCTTGCTCAATTCGGTACGATAAAATGTCACGTGAAATGGCTAACGAAAGGCGCTATGTTCCATTGTTGACACAGTGGTGGCAAAGCTATCAGGACCGATATAAGAAGTTTGAGGCTCAAGGTATCTTTGATCGAGATCTTGAAAATTTTCGTTGGTTAATAGAAGAACAACGAGTATCGTGGTATGCCCAACAGCTAGGCACATTAGAAACCGTTTCAGAGAAAAGATTAAATAAAGTATGGGAAGCTATTAGGCGTTAAAAAGTTTGCCGGATTCTCACTAGAATTGGCTTAAATTTTGTTGCCATATTCCTGCACGAAACGTAATCTGACCGGTCTTTTTTATTATTCTTTCCGCACTACGCTTGAAATGAGGCGAACATGATCAAAGCAGCCATAACTGGTACCGGTTTGTATACCCCTGCAGAATCAATTTCAAATGATGAATTAGTACAAAGTTATAACGCTTATGTACAAAATTTCAATTCCGAAAATGCCGCAGCAATAGAGTCCGGAACATGTGAAGCCCTCCAGGAATCATCATCTGCCTTTATTGAGAAAGCGTCCGGTATAAAAAGCCGTTATGTTATGAATAAATCCGGTATTTTAGATCCGGAGATAATGCACCCTCTGATTCCAGAGCGCTCAAATGATGAGCCTAGCATACATTGTGAAATGGCCGTCGCAGCAGCAAAACAAGCTTTAGAGAATGCCAATAAAACACCTGCAGATATTGATGCAGTGATAGTCGCTTGTTCAAACTTGCAGCGAGCTTATCCAGCAGTATCGATTGAGGTTCAGCATTATCTTGGCATTGATGGCTATGCCTTTGATATGAATGTGGCATGTTCTTCGGCAACCTTTGGTATTCAGGCCGCCTTAAACGCAGTTCAAACTGGAACAGCGAAAGCAGTATTGTTAATCAATCCTGAGATTTGCACCGCGCATCTGAACTTTAGAGATCGTGATAGTCATTTCATATTTGGCGATGTTTGTACTGCAATGGTTATCGAGCGACAAGATACTATTACAAGTGAAGGTGCATTTGAGGTCATTAGTGCAAAGCTAAAAACGGCGTTTTCTAATAACATACGCAATAATTTTGGTTTTCTGAATCGCTGTGCTCCAGGAAGTGAACAGGATAGCGATAAGTTATTTGTTCAGCAAGGAAGAAAGGTATTTAAAGAAGTTTCACCACTGGTAGCTGAAATGATTACCGAGCACTTGGCAGAAAATAACTTAAGTGCTCAAACGTTAAAGCAAATGTGGCTGCATCAAGCAAATTTGAATATGAACCAGTTAATTGCAAAGCGCGTACTGGGTCGTGTCGCAGATGTAAATGAAGCGCCTGTTATCTTAGACGAATATGCCAATACCAGTTCGGCAGGTTCCATAATAGCATTCCATAAAAACCGCAATACTTTAAAATCGGGTGATATAGGCGTAATTTGCTCGTTTGGCGCGGGTTATTCTGTTGGCAACATCATTGTGCGCAAATTATAACAAATACTTATATTCTTAAGCGGGTTAAGGTTAAATTAGAATGAAAATAATATTTAAAAAAGTAACGAAGTTGGTATTTGTTTTCTCGTTTGCTTTGTTCGCTTTGATTAGTAATTCTACTTATGCTGAAGAAGA
>JBFJZQ010000219.1:0-5914 GCA_041622015.1 Oleiphilaceae bacterium | reverse complement strand
GCTTGCACTTAAAGCCAGAAAAGCAGGCTTCATTATTGTCATCGTGACCAACCAATCGGGCATCGCACGCAAATATTACAGTGAACAGGATTTTGCCGAACTCAGTTCTTGGCTGGAAAATCAGTTCTGGAAAAAGGGTATTAAAATCCATCAAACACTTCACTGCCCTCACCATCCAAAATTTTCATACCGATGCTCTTGCAGAAAACCTAGAGTAGGTATGATTACCAAAGCAGTAAATCGCTTTAACATCGACCTTAAACGCTCGATTATGGTGGGTGATAGTTTATCGGATGTACGCTGCGCTCAAATAGCCAAAATACCCACACGGGTTTATCTCAACCCAAACCTTTCAAAGCTAAATGGCAAATTAATAAAGCCATTACACAAACCCTACTTCCATGCACAGAACCTAAAGAACATTCTTCCCTTAATATAGTAGCGTTTAGCCATAATTAACGCACAAAAAAAGCCCCGTCAGTGTTACCTGCGGGGCTTTTTTAGAAGTATCTCAAATTAAACCAGGCTTAACCAACTTTGATTCTGAGGTCGACGGCCTTTCACAGCATCAAAATACATTTGCTGGAATTGCTCAGTTAACTTGCCTCGCACACCTGAGCCGATCACTCGACCATCTAATTCTCGAATAGGTAACACCTCGGCAGCCGTGCCGGTAAAGAACGCTTCATCAGCAACATAGACTTCATCACGTGTGATACGCTTTTCACGAATCTCAATGCCTAATTCCTCAGCGAACGAGAAAATGGTTTTACGAGTAATACCATCTAAACAAGACGTTAGTTCAGGCGTGAACATAATCCCATCTCGAATAATAAAGATATTCTCACCACTGCCTTCAGCAACATAACCTTCGTTATCCAGCAATAAGGCTTCTTCACAGCCGCTATCCAAGGCTTCACGCAAGGCAAGCATCGAGTTAATGTAATGCCCGTTGGCTTTCGCCTTACACATACTGATATTAACGTGGTGACGCGTATAAGAAGAAGTTCTAACTTTAATGCCTTTTTCTTTCGCTTCTGGCGACATATAAGATGGCCAAGACCAGGCAGCAACAATAACATGAGCCTTTAAATTATCAGCTCTTAAGCCCATACCTTCCGATCCGTAAAACACCATCGGACGTAAATAAGCCTCATGAAGATTGTTGGCTTTCACTACTGCTTTTTGCGCTTCATTAATGGTGTCTTTATCAAAGGGCATCGGCATACGCATGATATGAGCCGAACGGAATAACCTATCTGTATGCTCACGTAATTTGAAAATAGCCGGGCCATTGTCGGTTTCGTATGCACGAACACCTTCAAACACACCCATACCATAATGCAGCGTATGTGTTAATACATGAACTTTGGCATCACGCCATGGCACCATTTCGCCATCAAACCAGATTAAGCCATCTCTATCCGACATGGACATAGCAATACGCTCCTTAAAAACGTGGACAAAAAAACTGCCCGCATTCTAACACTATTTTTTAAGTCTGTTACTTAAAAATTCAAGGAAAAAATAGCAGATATATTGTGCTCCGACTCAATGAAGCCTGTTAATAAATACTCAGGACAGCACCTATTCAAAAATCTGCCGCCAAATCGCTTCAACCACCCTAGTGATACTAGAGAGGCTTTCAATTTCAGCCTTATCCTCTGAATCAGCCAAACTATTTCGATGCAATGCAGAACGCAACGCTCTATAAGCTGACTCTAGAGGCTGCAAGTCGATACCCGCAAAACAGTTCTCAGCACTCAAAGATTCCAGAATCCGAATATTATCCGTCCATTTATGCAACAAAGGATGCTCTGCAGAAAATGCCAATACCCCATACTGACTGATAAACTCGATATCAATTAAACCGCCATGGCCTTGCTTAATATCTAATTGCTTGGCATTTGCTTTCATCTTTTCACGCATAGCTTTGACTTCTAGCTTCAGCGCTTGCTTATCTCTAACTTGAGTCAAAATATCTCGGCGTACGTTTTCATACTTGTTAATCAAGTTATCATCACCGATTATCGCTCGGGCACGCACTAGTGCTTGATGTTCCCATGTCCAGGCATCTTGTTTTTGATATTTCTCAAAGGCAGCAATCGATGACACTAACATCCCAGAATTCCCTGAAGGACGTAAGCGCATATCCGTTTCGTAAAGCAGACCTTGCGTGGTCTGAGCACTCAAGATATGAATAATGCGCTGACCTAAACGCATATAGAAGGTTTGATTATTGATGCTTTTATCACCCTGTGTCATGCCATAATCGTCAGCATCATAAAGAAAGACCATATCAAGGTCGGAGCCATAGCCTAATTCAATACCACCAAGCTTTCCGTAGCCGATAATGGCAAAGCCTTGCCCGACAAAGGATGCCGTAAGCTGATTCGATTCATCATCCGCTTCATCTAACACTTTACTCGCAGGCAAACCGTGCTTTAACACCAAGTTACGCCACGCAATACTCACAGCTTGGGTTAATATACTTTCTGCCAACCAAGTTAAGTAATCACTTACTTTCATTAGCGGTAAATGACCGCTAATTTCTGATGCCGCCACTCGCAGCATATGGGACTGCTTAAAGGTTCTTAAACAGTTCATTTGTGACTCGAGATCGTCTTCAGGTATGCGCAATAATTGCTGACGTAATTCATCATCCAATTCTGCTTTATTAGGCGGATTAAATAAGGTTCGCGGATCGAGAAGCTCATCTAAAATAACCGGGCTTTTAGCTATATGCTTGGCTATCCAGGGGCTTTCAGAACATAAAAAACATAATTGTTTTAGCGCTTCCAGGTTCTCATAGAGCAAGACAAAATAAACTGTTCGCCCCATGATCGCTCTCACAAAGCCCAGCATCCTTTCTAATGTTTTTGAAGGCGCTTTTGTTTGTGCTACAAACTGTATAAGAACAGGAAGAAATACCTCAAACCGATGTCGAGCCTCTGCCGACATTAAAGAAAACAGCCGATGCTCTTTTATCGACATTAAATCATGATGACTTTCCTGAGCACGCTCAAACTTCAAGGCTACCAAAGCCTCTACCCATTGCGTTTCACCGGCATTAGAACGCCACAGGTTCAATATGTCTGGCCCCTTTTGCTCCAATGAACTAGAAGTCTTGGACTCTGGCTCACCTAGAAACTCTTCAAAATACTCATTAACCCGATCTCGGTGTCTTATTAATTCAGGCTCTAGTTCAACCCATTTAGCAAATCCCATTGACCATGAAATTCGATTTTTTGACTCCTGCCCATCTGGAATCAACTGAGTCTGTTGATCGGCCAAACTTTGTATCGCATGCTCGAGATTACGCAAAAAAATGTAACTATTTAGTAAATTCTCTACCCATTCGTCAGGAAGATGCTGCCTTTCTTTTAATAACTGATAAATCGGCATTAAGCCTGTTTGCTGAAGACTAATATCGCGCCCGCCATAGATTAACTGGCAGGCTTGAGCAATAAATTCAATTTCTCGAATACCGCCTTTACCTAGTTTGATATTTTGATCGCCACCTTTTCGGTGTACCTCAGACATAATCAGCCGCTTCATATCACGCAATGCTTGAATAGAACTGAAGTCTGCATACTTTCGATATACAAATGACTTTATTACCATCATCAGCTCGGCAGACGACTTTGGGTGCTCAGACTCATTGACGATGCGCGCTTTAATCATCGCATAGCGTTCCCACTCGCGACCCTGGGTATGGTAATAATCTTCAAAAGCTGAGAAATTCAAGGCTAAGGCCCCGCTATCACCATAAGGCCTTAAGCGCATATCAACTCTGAAAACAAAGCCATCTGCATTAATATGGTCGAGCACATGAATCAGTTTTTGACCCAAGCGCGTAAAGAAAGTCTGGTTATCAATGGGTTTCCGGGGGTGATCGGTTTCGCCCGACTCAGGAAAGGCAAAAATCAGATCAATATCCGATGATACATTTAGCTCCTGAGCGCCATGTTTACCCATAGCCATCACCAGCATATATTGCTGCTCTGACGGTTTATCTTCTTTCGGTCGAGACATAGGACGACCATGTTTTTCTACAAAAATGTCATATAAGTGATTTAAAGTAACGACAACACAGGTATCTGCCAAGGCCGAAACATCTGCAAGGGTTTCTGTTAAATCGGCTAGCTGCAAAACATCTCTCGCCATTAAACGCATCATTTCTGCGCGGCGAAACTGCCTTAATACTCTCATGAGCTCCAGCTCATCAGCGACACCTGATAACTCAGCTTTGAGCTTTTCAACGTAATAGCGCTCTGCTTGTTTTCGGTACAATGGTGAGTCTTCTTGCGCCCAAACTTTTACAATTTCTGGCGCTCGAACACTATTCTCTCGAATAAAGTCACTGCGTGACCATGCTTTCAATAAGTCTTCAATGAATTCGTTTTGTCCGGGCAAGTACGGCGAATAAGCATTTTCATCAACTAACTCGCCAGCGTCACTATAATATTCCAACAAATCGTTCAGGCTATTTTTGAATGGAGCATGAAGAAAGGTAGGATAAGAATGAACAAGTTGTTCTAGTTGCTGGCTTAGCATTTTGTGAAATCTCTTATGTAGATTGGTGAGGGTTTGCACTCAAAGCTTATTCAACCGTCTTGAATAATTTAAAGCCTCGTTGTGCTTTACTTGTGTCGGAGGCAAATAAAGGAAGACGTTTTTTTAACTCTTCTGCCAAAGAGACAAGGTCGGCTTGATTGCCACTTTTAAGCTCTAATTCTATTTCGTGGATTCTTTCCTGCTTGCCATTTGAGATGATCAAGCCCCAATCCAAAACCAGCTCTATCGCACTATCGTGCCAATGAATATCCGTTTGGTAACGCGTGAAATTGGTTTCAAACACCTTAAGCAAGTTTTTCGCCTCGATGAACTTTGGCCACGCTTCGCAAGCGAGTAGCTCTTTTAGACTGAGCTTGTCGTCTGGTAAAATCCATTCCCACTCACCCCGACGACTTAAGCCATTTATTGACTGGCCAGCGGTTTTAAACGTCTGGATAAATACTATCTCGCCTTTATCATTTATTTTTTTTCGAATTCTTAATGCGACCTTATTGGCATTAAGCAAAAAGTCAGATGTATCAAAATAGGCATTCTCTAAGTCTTTTTTTTCAAGGGTGAAAGCACACTTTAACCCGGCCAAGAGGCTTTCCAGCGTACTTAGCTTAGAATTCTTTAGACCTTTTTCGAAGGCGAGTTTGAGTTCTATTTCAGTTGCCACAAGCAGTCCCTAGTAATTTTATTCATAGAATCATATAGCTTAATAGCTTAGCTGTACTTTCACTATAATGCCTTGCACTTTTGCAAAGCGCAGACATAAAAAAACCGATGCCTAAGCACCGGTTTTTCTTTCAGATTAACTTTATAGCATTCAATTAGAATGAATAAGTTGCACCGATTGCTAGTGTGTCAACGTCATTACCTTTAGTACCTTCTGCATCAGCTTCCATTAAATACTCAAGATAGAGGTAAGCATTGCTTGATAGGTTGTGTAGCGCTTGAATATAGATATCTGACTGATCTTCTTTCGCAGAGTCATCAAATGAAGACATTTGGTAACCTAGAGCAAATGTATTCTGCCCCATAGTATACATACCCATTAGACCCCAAACGTCTTTGTCTTTGTCTTGAGTCTCAAACTGCGCCAACAGGGTAATTTCATCGATAGCAAACGAAGCACCAAGACCAATAGTATCTTCAGCTGTTGTAGCGCCGTCATCACGACCAAGTGAGTATGCGATAGCTACTTCTAGGTTATCCATAGCGTATTTAGCCGCTAATGCACCACCAAAGTTTGAGTCACTATCAATGGGTGCAGTTAAGCCCAAGGTTATGCCTTCGGCGATTTCAGGAGACACATATTGTACGTTATCACCTTCTTTAGTTGCTGCGATACCGC
>JBFJZQ010000218.1:0-5919 GCA_041622015.1 Oleiphilaceae bacterium | reverse complement strand
TTGTGATGGGTGATTTCAACGACTATTTAAGTTCACCTACCTTAGAAATTATTACAGATAAGCATTTAAGTAGCTATAAACATTGCGAGAACTTTTCAAAAGCATCTGATGAAAAAGAAACTAAAAGATGGCTGAGACATATTGACCATCTTCTGTATTCGGGGCTTAACTGTTCAGCCCAATATAAGTTGGATTTGCAGTCGTATTCTGATCACCCTGCTATTTATGGCGAGTTTTCTATTCATCAATCCAAATAATAGTGTCTTTCATTGTTTCCCACTTGAAATATAAGTCATTGAAACGCGCATTTACGATGTGGCGTTTGATTTTCATCGTCGGGGTAAAGAATCCAGAGTCTTCAGTCCAAGCCTGTTTGAAAACGACCAGTTTAGTGATTTTTTCATGTTTACTAGTTAAGGAATTGGCATGTGCTAGGGTTTTTAATAAAGCCGCTTCAATTTCAGAATCGTTGGCAGATTGCTGGTTATTTAATGAAATAAGTGCAATCGGTTGGGCTAAACCAATGCCTGTCACCATCACCTGTTCAATAAAAGGGTTGTTTGAGAAATGATGCTCTAAAGGAACCGGTAAAACGTATTTTCCTTTCGCTGTTTTGAAGGTGTCTTTGATTCGCCCGGTAATAATCAGATTGCCTTTTTTATCAAAACGACCGGTATCCCCGGTGTGATAATATTTTCCATCCATCACTTCTGTTGTTTTATCTTCAGCTTTGTAATAGCCAAGCATGGTCCAAGGTGTATGCACCAAGACTTCATCAGTTTCAGGATCTATTTTAATATCGGTTCCATGTAAGGGTTTGCCAACGGTTCCAGTGGTTATCTCGTTAATGGCATTAAAGGTGACACCACCACATAACTCAGTTGCGCCATAAACTTCCTGAATATTAATGTCTAATTTTTTATACCAATCAAGTAATTCAGCAGACACAGGTGCGGCACCCGAAACAGCAGAACGAACCTGACTAAGACCAATGACATCTTTGATTCTATTTTTGATGAACGAGCTAACAAATGGAACATTTAACAGTATATTGAGCTTATTTTGAGGAAGCTTGGATAATATTCCTTGTTGAATTTTTACCCAAATCCGCGGCACAGCAAAAAACTGAGTGGGTTGAACCGATTTTAAATTTTCAGCAAATTTCTCAAGCGATTCACTAAATGACACTTCAGAACCTGCGACGATTGAACTGATTTCTGAGATGACACGTTCAGCAATATGATTAAGCGGTAAGTATGATAAGAGTCTTTCAGAAACTCCCTGATAAATGCCATAACTGGGTTGAGCGCGCTCATGCTGAATAACTTGGTTAACACATTCATAATTCAGCATGACCCCTTTGGGTGTGCCGGTTGTGCCAGAGGTATAGATGATAGTGAAAATATCATTTCGTTTAGGCATATGTACTGATTTTGCCGGTGCATAATCATCTAATATTTTTTGCCATTGATGCTCGGACTCGATTTTAGAATTTCCTTCGTAATGCGGGAAAGCAATACAGGGTAACTCTTCAGGAATCGCATCTTCTTGTTTATCCCAGTTTTCTAACTTACCAACAAATAGCGCCTTAATATCACTTAAACCAATAACATGTTGTAGTTCATCAGCCGTTAGTGTTGGATAAAAGGGTACAGAAACAAACCCACCCATCAAAATGGCAAGGTCAGCAATAATCCACTGTGCGCAGTTTTTAGAAATAATGCCGACATGGTCGCCTTTTTCTAAACCCAGGTCTTTTAGGGCAGTAACGACTTTTCGAGCCTGTATACTCACGTCTTTCCAGGTGAATTCTATCCATTCATTATTTTTAGGTTGGCGTAGGAAAACTTTGTCTGGGTGGAGTTCTTCTCTAAGATAAAATATTTCTAAAAAGCTTTTGGCTTTTTCCATTTGTGGCGTTTCATGGATAGTTACTTTATTAAACTTAGATGTCATATTTTTATCTTTATTGAGTGTTGAAAGATGCATGTGCCTGCGGGGCGACTCGTTATTCTTATTATATAATTGAATTTATAGAGTCGCCTAAAAAATGACAGTGAAAAACTTGAGCTAAATATTAAATAAACAAGTCGGTCATTAGTGGCTTATCAGACGTTACATCATAACGATATTTTTCGAAATCTTTAACTCCTTTTTCTTTTAAAATACTTTCATCGATTAAATGCTGACCGGTAATCTCCTGATTTTGGCTGGTAATAATTTCGAAAGCCGCGTCGGCCATGATCGCAGGCTTTCGTCCTTTAGACATGGTTGCCTTACCGCCACCTTCGAATTCAACTGCTGCAGTCGATATAACGGTCTGCGGCCAAAGCGAGTTCACCGATATGCCATAACGCTTAAACTCATCTGCTAAGCCAATGGTTAACATCGACATACCATATTTAGTTGTCGTATACGGGCCGTAATGCATAAACCATTTAGGGTCTAAATTAATCGGTGGGGATAAATTTAGAATGTGGCCATTTTCAGATTTCTTCAACCAAGGCAACGCCGCTTGGCTACAAGCCAATACCGCACGGGTATTAATTTGATACATCAAATCGAAGCGTTTCATCGGCAATGAAGCTGCGCCAGCTAATTTAATGGCCCCTGCGTTATTAATCACAACGTCGATGCCGCCAAAGCGTTCAACTGTTTTATCGATTAAGTTTTTAATGCTTTCATCATCACGCACATCGACCTGAACGGCTAAGCCTTGGCCACCTGCTTGGTTTACTTCTTCTGCAACAGAATGAATCGTGCCGGGCAGTTTTGGGTGTGGCTCAACAGATTTAGCAGCAATAACAACATTTGCACCATTCGCCGCAAACTTAAGTGCCATTTCGCGACCAATACCGCGACTCGCGCCTGTGATAATGATGGTTTTGTTCTTTAACATATTAATCCTTGGTTTCCTGTTCAGCTTGAACGCTTACAAGCAGTTGTCTTAATTTGACTTGATCGCCTTTTTTCACTGTGACGGAATCAATCACGCCATCGACATCCGACTTTAAAGGATGCTCCATTTTCATGGCCTCCAAAATGACTAGCGTTTGGCCTTTCGTGACTTTTTCACCGGGTGTAACGAATACTTCGATGATTGCGCCATCCATACTGGCGGTAATTTGCCCACTTCCAGTAGCTTCTTTTGCTGCAACAGAGAGGTGGGTGACGTCTTCAAACTGGCTATAGGCAGTTCCGTTTTTCAGGTAAACAGTTTTGCCAATAATCTGGAATTCGCAGCGTCGGTAAACGCCGTTATGGTTAAAGCGAATTTGATGATCGGAAATAGTCACGTCTTGGAGTGATATAGTCTCCTCATTCTCGGAGACTTCAAAATTTAGTTCATGCTGAAGCGTCTTGGCTTCTTTTAGGCTCAAGTCCCATTGATCATCATTAAATTTCAACTTGTAAGGCCAAGGGGAATGACCTGTATTGCTCCAGCCCGATAAGCCTAAATTGATTGACTGGTTACTAGTACTTGCTTTGTTTTTATCTTTTCCAAGCTTTAGGTAACTTACTACACAAGCCAAAGCTTTCTCAAGCAAGGTTGCGGGTTGTGCAGAGAGGGTCGCACTGTCGCCAAAGTCCTCAGCGATAAATGCCGTCGTAGCTTCTCCTTTGATAAAGCAGTCGTGACTAAGCACTTCACTCAGAAATTCGCTATTTACATTTACACCGAAGATGGTGCTTTCTTCGACGGCTTGTCTTAAGCGTCTTCTGGCTTCTTCTCGGTTTGCACCGTAGGCGATTATTTTAGCGAGCATGGGGTCGTAAAATGGCGAAACAGCTTGTTGCTTCTTATCACCTGATATCAAGCCGGAATCAATGCGGACACCTTCGCCCAAGGCAGGGCTCCATCGATGAATCGAGCCTGTTTGTGGTAAGAAATTATTTGCTGGGTCTTCTGCATACAAACGTACTTCCATAGCATGACCATTCAATTGAATTTGGTCTTGCGTCAGCGGAAGCGTTTCTCCCGCCGCCGTTTTGATCTGCCATGCGACTAAGTCAGTGCCGGTGACTAATTCCGTTACAGGGTGCTCAACTTGTAGTCGTGTATTCATTTCAAGGAAGTAGAAATTCTTTTCCGAATCTACCAAAAACTCAACGGTGCCGGCACCGACATAATTACAAGCTTTTGCAGCTTGTACCGCGGCTTCGCCCATTTTCTCTCGTAATGCTTGGTCAACAAAAGGTGAGGGTGCTTCTTCAACCACTTTCTGGTGCCGACGCTGAATAGAGCAGTCGCGTTCCCCCAGATACACCACATTGCCGTGCTTATCTGCAAAGACTTGTATTTCAATATGACGGGGTTTGATCACCGCTTTTTCGAGGATGAGTTCACCACTGCCAAAAGCATTTTCTGCTTCTGAGCGTGCCGTTTTGATTTGCGCCTCTAATTCACTCGCCTCGAAGACCAAGCGCATGCCTCGCCCACCGCCACCGGCAGAGGCTTTGACCATTATCGGAAAGCCAATTTTATGCGCCTCTGCCACCAAGGTTTTCATATCTTGTGCAGCACCTTCATAACCCATAATGCAAGGTACACCGGCTTTGATCATCGCAATTTTAGACAAGCGTTTGCTGCCCATTAACTCAATCGCATCAGACGGCGGCCCGATAAACTCAATACCTTCTTTTTCGCAGGCATTGGCAAAGTCGCAGTTTTCGGACAGGAAACCATAACCTGGGTGTACGGCTTGAGCGCCACTGGCTTTCGCAGCAGCAAGGACATTCTCTGCTTTCAAATAAGATTCTGAGACAGGTGACGGGCCGATCAAGACGGCTTCGTCAGCAAAAGCGACATGCGCGGCATGTCTGTCAGCCTCACTGAATACGGCAACCGTTTTATAGCCTAATGATTTAGCTGTTCGCATGACACGGACGGCAATTTCGCCTCGGTTGGCCACTAATATTTTGTCGAACATAAATGCATCCTAATAATGTGTTTTCAGTTTTACTAAAACAGAAATTTTATTTAAACCAGCTTGGGTCACGCTTTTGGATAAAGGCCATCGTACCTTCTTGGCCTTCGGCGCCTTGTACTGCTTCTGAAAAGGATTTGGCGGCGCCATCTAATAGTTGCTCTAATGGCTCATTGCCAACAGACAAAATGAGTTTCTTGGTCAGTCTATTTACCTGGGGCGCACAACGTTTCACCTGTAAAAGCGCTTTTTCTAAGGCGTCTTCTAAGGCGTCGACGCTGTCGTGAGATTCATGGACAATACCCAAGCGAAGTGCTTCCGCCCCATCGAAGCGCGCACCTAGTAAGGCTAAGCGGCGTGCTTGTGTTAAACCTATACGAGTCACCACGAATGGTGCAATTTGGGCGGGCGGTATCCCTAAACCAGTTTCAGGTAAACCAAACTTTGCGCTATTTAAACTAAGCGCAACATCTGAAATACACGCCAAGCCAAAACCACCGCCTAAGACCGCGCCTTCTGTAACGACGATGACGACTTGTGGAATCTGGTTGGCGTAGGTAATCATTCTGCCAAACGCGCGATTGAGCTCGTAGAATGGATCGGCGCTATCCTTACTTTCTTTATTGTTTAAATCAGCGCGCGCACCGGCCATATCTTTGATATCGCCGCCTGCACAGAAATTACCTTCTGCACCACGGAGTACGATGGCACGTATGGTTAAGTCTGAAGCAATAGCTTCAAAGACCGCCATGAGTTCGTTCACCATGGCCAGGCTCATGGCATTTCTGACCTTGGGCCGGTTTAAACTAATGTGTAAGGCATGGCCTTTTTGTTCTAATAAAAGCGTGCCGGTAGTGGGTAAATTCATAGTTATTCTCTTTTTATCCTAGTCGCTGCAATCTGTTACTTTTTCTTACCGGGAAGGGTGCCCATTAACTTACAAATAATGCCGAGCATAATTTCATCTGCACCACCGCCAATCGAAACAAGG
>JBFJZQ010000217.1:0-5921 GCA_041622015.1 Oleiphilaceae bacterium | reverse complement strand
TTTTCTGTTAAAGGTGATCTGAATGAGCAAGAGCTTTTAGCAATTAATAATATTCTTGAGCAAGTAGGTGATATCTCTGCCTTGTTTTTTAGTGATCAGTTTGATGAGGCTTTTAGTTCCGCATTGAATCTTGGTTTTGATTCTAGTCAGATTGCCAGCTTTGCCTTGGATTTATCCAAGCTTCAAGTGCAAGAAGTGCGAACGTATGAAGAGGGTCCGAGAAATGCCATGGATTCTTATAAGCGTAATCAGCCGCTTATTAATATGGCGCAGCAGTTTGAGCATCTAGATACCTTGATTCAGCCTCTTGAGCGTTTTGAAAAAATTCATTCGATAATTGAGGCTTTAGTATTTAAGGTAATTGAGCGTTATTCTGATACAGAAAGTGAAGAGACTTCTAAGGTTGAGACTCAGGCAAATAGCTTTCAGGAATTTTCAAAAAAATTATTAGATGAAGTGTTTTTAGCCGAATGACAAATATCGTAGCTTTAAGGCTTGATTTGAGTGTTGTCATTCCTGTTTTGTAGTAGAAAAGATCAGATGTTTGAAAAAGAGCCGATTAGTGCTCTTTTTTTTTGGAAAAAAGTTGTAAAACCCTGCTTTCATAATATGTTGAGGGCTTAGTTAATATGATAGAGTACGCCATCTTCCAAAATAGGCTTTAGTGGACAGTTATGTTCCTAAACAATGACTTAAATAAAAGTAAAATAACAGGTGAATGTTGTTATGAAAACGGCCGATATCCGTAGTGCATTTTTAGATTATTTTAATCGTAATGGTCATGAGATTGTTGATAGCAGTTCACTTGTTCCTGCAGATGACCCGACCTTACTGTTTACGAATGCGGGTATGAACCAGTTCAAAGACTTATTTTTAGGCAAAGAGTCGAGAGCTTATCAGCGAGCAACGACTTCTCAGAAATGTGTCAGAGCGGGTGGGAAGCATAACGATTTAGAAAACGTGGGCTACACGGCTAGGCATCATACTTTTTTTGAAATGTTAGGGAATTTCAGTTTTGGTGATTATTTCAAAGAAGAAGCGATTCGCTTTGCTTGGGAGTTTTTAACAAAAGAGTTAGCTATTCCTGCAGAAAAATTGTGGGTCACGGTATATAAAGATGATAAAGAAGCTGAAGACATTTGGTTTAATAAAATAGGCATTGATCAGTCAAAGTTTTCACGCTTAGGTGAGAAAGATAATTTTTGGTCCATGGGAGATACCGGGCCGTGCGGCCCTTGTACTGAGATTTTCTATGATCATGGAGTTGATGTGGCTGGTGATCCACCGGGTGGCCCGAATGATGATGGTGACCGTTATATTGAAGTGTGGAATTTAGTTTTCATGCAATTTAACAGAACTGCTAATGGTGAAATGCATCCTTTACCTAAGCCTTCTGTTGATACGGGTATGGGCTTAGAAAGAATTGCTGCAGTTTTACAGCACGTCCATAGTAATTATGAAATTGATATATTTCAGTCTCTTCTACAGGGCGCTTCAGATATTTTAGGTGGCGTACCGACAACCGAGAAATCGCTTCGCGTAATTGCTGACCATATTCGTTCGGCTGCATTCTTAATCACAGATGGAATTATGCCTTCAAATGAAGGGCGTGGTTATACCTTAAGAAGGATTATCCGACGTGCAATTAGGCATGGCAATAAGTTGGGTGCCTCTGAGCCTTTCTTTTATAAATTGGTCAGTGTCCTTGCTTCAATAATGGGAGAAGCGTACCCAGAGCTTTTGGTGTCCCAGACTCAGGTTGAGAAAATACTACTTCAAGAGGAGGAGCAGTTTACCAAGACTTTAGATAAAGGTATGAAGGTTTTGGAGCAAGATATTGCTGAGCTTAAAGGTTCTGTGATTTCGGGCGAAACCGTTTTTACGCTTTATGATACTTATGGTTTCCCGGTAGATTTAACTAATGATATTGCACGCGAGCGTGGATTAACTTTGGATAACCAAGGTTATGAAAATGCTATGGAGGCGCAGCGGGAAAGAGCTAGAGCTTCTAGCAAATTTGGTGTGGACTATAATTCAGGCCTTGATATTAAGGGTGCAACTGCCTTTGTAGGTTATGACAAATTAGAAAACTCTGCATCAGTGGTTGCCGTTATGGTGAAGGGAAGTGAATCTGTTGCCAAAGAAGGGCAAGAATGTTTTGTGATTTTAGATACGACACCTTTTTATGCTGAATCAGGTGGTCAGGCTGGTGATACGGGTGAAATATCTTGGGATGCTGGTGCGGCAACAGTATTAGATACCCAGAAAGATGGTTTGCATTTTATTCATCACTGTAAGGTAGATTCCGGCGAGTTAAAAACCGGTTTGTCGGTTTCAACTGTTGTTGATTCTAAGCAAAGAAGTGCAACGGCATTAAATCATTCAGCTACACATTTATTGCATGCTGCTTTGCGTAAAGTGCTTGGTGATCATGTTGTTCAAAAAGGTTCCTTGGTTAATCCAGAAAGATTGCGTTTTGATTTTGCTCATTATGAAGGTATCACCCGGGAACAATTGGATGAGATTGAGTCTTTAGTTAATGAAAAAATAAGAGAGAACTCATCGGTAACAACAACGCTGACAGATATAGCAACCGCTAAAAAGATGGGGGCAATGGCTTTGTTTGGTGAAAAGTACGGTGAGAATGTTCGTGTGCTTTCTATGGGGCAGCATAATTTTTCTGTTGAGCTCTGCGGTGGGACGCATGTGCAGAGAACGGGTGATATTGGTTCATTGGTGATCGTATCCGAAGGTGGTATATCTTCAGGTGTTCGGCGAATCGAGGCGCTTACAGGTTTTGAGGCTGAAAAATGGAATAGAGAAAGTATGCAGTCTCTTCAGTCCCTATATGCTCTATTTAGGGGGAATCGGGATAGCGTTCTAGAAAAGGCAAGTGCAGTTGTTGAGCGTTTAAAACAGGCTGAAAAACTGGTCGAGCAATTTAAAGCTAAGGCGGCTTCAAATGCAGGAGCTGATCTGGCTGCGCAAGCGATGAATGTATCCGGTGTTAAGGTGGTTGCGGCACAATTGGAAGGGCTGGATCGTAAAGGGCTGATGGATGCGGTTGATAAACTTAAGAATCAGTTGGGAAATGCAGTTGTTGTCTTAGCTACTGTAGAAGATGGCAAGGTTGTTTTAATTTCTGGTGTCAGCAAAGATTTATCTAAAAAATTATCAGCGGGTGATCTGATGAAAGAAATCTCGGCTGCTGTTGGCGGTAAGGGCGGTGGCCGCCCAGATATGGCGCAGGGTGGCGGGCCAAATGTAGTTGATCTTCAAAAAAGCTTAGAAAAGGTTCAAAACTGGGTTGCAAGTAAGCTATAATCGCCCGCTTTCTGAATATATGTTCAGTTTTTTTTGCTCTCTACTGAGGTGAGTCAATGGCTCTTTATGTTCAAAAGTTTGGCGGTACTTCAGTGGGTAGTACGGATCGTATTGAAGCGGTTGCAAAAAAAATAGTTACTTTTCGGGAGCAAGGGCATGACTTAGTTGTTGTTGTGTCTGCAATGAGTGGCGAAACAAATCGTTTATTGGCATTGTCATCTGCCATTACGGATGAGCCAAGTGCTCGCGAGTTAGATGTTTTATTGTCCACGGGTGAGCAGGTTACCATTTCTTTGCTGTGTATGGCGCTTGGAAAGTTGGGGTGCGAAGCGATTTCCTATACAGGATCACAGGTAAAAATACTGACTGATCAGGCTTACACCAAGGCGCGTATATTAGAAATAGAAGAGAAAAATATTAGCCAAGACCTTGCTCTTGGCAGGGTTGTTGTCGTTGCAGGTTTTCAGGGTGTTGATGAATTAGGTAATATAACTACGCTTGGTCGTGGTGGTTCAGATACGACAGCGGTAGCCTTGGCGGCTGCCTTGAAAGCAGATGAATGCCAGATTTACACTGATGTCGATGGCGTTTATACAACAGACCCTAGGGTTGTACCGTCAGCTAGACGAATGGAAAAGATCACATTTGAGGAAATGCTAGAAATGGCAAGCCTTGGATCTAAAGTTCTTCAGATACGATCTGTGGAATTTGCAGGGAAATATAATGTGCCACTAAGAGTGTTATCCAGTTTTGAGGATGGCCCGGGCACCTTGATTACGACCGAGAGTGAAGAGACTATGGAGCAGCCAATTGTATCCGGTGTGGCATTCAACCGAGATGAAGCAAAATTAACTTTGGTTGGGGTTCCTAATATACCAGGGATAGCGTCAAAGATTCTTAGGCCGATCAGTGATCAAAATATTGAAGTTGACATGATAGTTCAAAATGTTGGCTTGGATAAAAAAACAGACTTTACTTTTACTGTTCATAAAAATGATTATAAAAGGGCGAAGGCTGTATTACAGGAAGTGTGTGTAAAATTAAGTGCTGATAGCGCTACAGGTGATGATCAGATAGCTAAAGTTTCGATAGTAGGTGTTGGTATGCGCTCTCATGCAGGTGTGGCAACAAAAATGTTCGAAGCCTTATCGGATGAAGGGATTAATATTCAAATGATATCGACATCTGAAATAAAAATATCTGTAGTTATTGATGAGAAGTATCTTGAGTTGGCTGTGAGGTCTCTTCATAGTGCTTTTCAGTTAGGTGCCGAAACTGCCTGATTGTACTTGATTTTGTATATTATATAGATAACCTATTAAATGAATGCAACTTAATTTCGTAAAAAACTGTCTTTTTCTGAGTTATGAATAATACTCATTAGTGGGTGTCATCAAGCGCTCAGTGTTAAAGTCTGAAATTGGAAGGTTGTATATAAAAGGAGCAAGTAATGTTAATACTAACGCGTCGTGTAGGCGAAACTTTGATGGTTGGAGATGAAGTTACGGTGACTGTCTTAGGAGTTAAAGGGAATCAGGTAAGAATAGGTGTGAATGCACCTAAAGATGTATCTGTGCATAGAGAAGAGATTTATCAAAGAATTCAAAAGGAAAAGTCTGACGCTCAGCAGTCTGGCGAATAACTTTTTGTTTAAAAATTAACCAAGTTGCTGAAAATTAAAAAATAATTGCTCCAAGCGGTTGGCATTTTAAAAAAATGTGTTAATATACGCCGCGTCTTAAGGAGAGATGGCCGAGAGGCTGAAGGCGCGCCCCTGCTAAGGGCGTATGGGGTTAAACCCATCGAGGGTTCGAATCCCTCTCTCTCCGCCATTAGACAATTAAAGTTAAGCGGCTGTAGCTCAGCTGGATAGAGTACCTGGCTACGAACCAGGCGGTCGGAGGTTCGAATCCTCCCAGCCGCGCCACTTTAATTATCTTCATGAAGTTCTATCTAATGCGGCTGTAGCTCAGCTGGATAGAGTATCTGGCTTCGAACCAGGTGGTCGCAGGTTCGAATCCTGCCAGCCGCGCCATATCTAAATTCCCCCACTAGAATAAATATTTCACTTTTATCTGCTGTATTAGTAGATGAGTGTTAAATCATCTATTTGCTTATTTTTTTGCTATTTAGTTCTACTTTTTCCTAGCTATTTTGTTGCCTCATTGGGACTTAGCAGGTAAATTAGCGTGGCTTGAATTTTAAGCATTTTTTATCATTAAATTGACGAAATAAATCAATTTTGTTTGCAAGACTAATCCAACAGTTAGTAGGTAGTCACAATATGTCTGAATTAATGTCAGATGCAATCAACTTGATGGTCGTTGGTATGGGGTTTGTGTTTGTTTTCTTGGTAATTCTTGTCTTGTTGACAACTATTATGTCGAAATTAATCACAAAGTACTTGCCGGCTCCAGAGCCAGTTGTTGCTAAATCTAAAGTTAAAAAAGTAAATGCATCTCAAGATGCTCAATTGTTAGCAGTACTCTCTGCTGCAGTTTCTGAATATCGCTCAGACCAAAAGAAGTGAGCGCAAAAAAGACTGAACCTTTAAAGAAGGCTTAAATAATGACTGACTCAAAGAAAAAACTGGGTAT
>JBFJZQ010000216.1:0-5932 GCA_041622015.1 Oleiphilaceae bacterium | reverse complement strand
TAAGTAACTTATTACTTAATTTTTGCTTCTTTGTAGATCACATGCTTACGAATGGTTGGATCAAACTTTTTGATTTCCATTTTTTCAGGCATGTTACGCTTGTTCTTGTCAGTTGTATAAAAATGACCAGTACCGGCGCTAGAAACTAAACGAATTTTATCACGCATTTTAAATGCTCCTTAAACTTTTTCGCCGCGAGCGCGGAGTTCAGTAAGGACAGAATCAATGCCCTTCTTATCAATAATACGCATACCTTTGGTAGATACACGAAGTTTTACAAAACGGTTCTCAGCTTCTACCCAAAAACGGTGAGACTGTAGATTCGGCAAAAAACGACGACGAGTGCGGTTTTTTGCGTGTGAAACGTTGTTGCCCACTTGTGGGCGCTTGCCTGTAACTTGACATACTCTAGACATTGTAACCTTGCCTCCAACTTCTAAACGTCCTTCGAAGGCACGTTAGAATAAATTCAAATCGCTGGACTTTTAATCGTCCTTACTAAAGAGCCCGCCTTTATACCAGAAAGCTTTTTTAATCGCAAAGAGAATTTATAAAAACTAGCTTTTCATCGCAAGAAAAGCAGGACTTTTGGGTGGATCTATCGGTATGATTTCAACAGGTATTAAATGTGTCGCTTCATTGAAGGTCGTAACAAAGGTTAAATTAATAGGTAGATTCATGAGAATAGGTGTCGATTTAGGTGGGACTAAAATTGAAGCGATTGCGTTAGATGGGCAAGGCCAAGCTTTATGGCGTCAACGTGTTCCAACACCTCAAGGCGATTATGAGGGAACTTTGGTCGCGATCGAGCGTTTGATTGATCAAGCCAAGTCTGATTGTTCTCTTTCACTTGATCTTCCTGTTGGGGTTGGGACTCCGGGAGCGCAGTTTTTTGACCATACTCAAAAATGCTATGTACTAAGAAATTCCAACTCTACCGTGCTTAACGGGCGTCCTTTCTTGACCGATGTGCAGGCAAAATTAGGCTGTGAGGTTTATTTGGAAAATGATGCCAACTGCTTCGCTTTAGCAGAAGCGCTTTCAGGCCAGGGAGCAGGCTTAGCGAGAATGCCAGAGAGTGTATTTGCTGTGATTCTAGGTACTGGGGTTGGAGGTGGTGTTGTGATTCATCAGCGCTTGCATAAAGGGCGTCATCATATTTCAGGTGAGTGGGGGCATAATTCGCTGCCAGCATCTGTATTATTCGCCTTACCTGAAAGTGAACGAAATAGAGCTTGTTATTGTGGTCGAAAAGATTGTATTGAAACCTATTTATCCGGGCCGGGTTTGGCTACGAGTTACGCTTTCCGATTTAACAAAACAAAGACGTCTAACGAAATTATAGATGACATGCGCAAAGGCAATGCTCAAGCCCAAGCAATATGGAGCAGTTATCTGGAGCAGTTAGCAGCGTCATTAGCGCAAGTCGTCAATATTCTCGATCCGGAGCTTATTGTCTTAGGCGGTGGCATGTCGTTAATCCCTGAAATTTATGAAGCCTTACCGGAAAAGATGTCGTCACATGTATTTACTGAAGACTTTTTAACACCCATCCTACCCGCAAAATTAGGTGATTCTGCGGGCGTATATGGTGCAGCTTGGTTAACTGCTTAGCGATCAGTCTAATGATTGCTTAGAGAAGCCCTTGTTCGGCAAAGCTAATAACATCATTCCCCGCGACAATCATATGATCCAGAACTCTGACGTCTATTAGCTCAAGTGCCGTGATTAATCGTTTGGTAAGTTGGATATCTGCTTCACTTGCAACAGGGGAGCCTGAAGGATGATTGTGACAAAAAATCACTGCGGCAGCTGCTTTATCAATGACATGGCGCATAACTTCTCTCGGGTAGACGCTTGCCGCATTGAGAGTGCCTTTAAAGAGCTCTTCAAACGATTGAATTTGATGTTGGTTATCCAAGTATAAGCAGGCAAATACTTCATAGGGTTTGCCTGACAAGGCATGTTTTAGAAACTGTTTGGTGGCATAGGGGCTAGTGAGTGGGCTTTTTTCACGCATTTCATCGTGGAAATAGCGTTTGCTCATTTCAAGAGACGCTTGGATTTGGACATATTTAGCCGGCCCCATTCCGGGAAACACGCAAAAGTCCGCCTGCTTGGCACTGAACAAAGCTTTCAAACTACCATAATGCTGTATTAGCTCACGCGCTAAGTCGATGGCTGTTTTGCCTTTGGTACCAACCCGAAGAAAGATAGCGAGTAATTCTGCATCACTCAGATGTGTTGCGCCCAAGTTTAAAAGTTTTTCGCGGGGCCGTTCTAGTTCCGGCCAATCTGAAATTGCCATACTAAGTCCTTTTAGTCTGTGTGTTTTGCTCAGTCTGTTTGTTACTCTGAGTGTGTACGAGAGATAGAGACTATCAAAGCTAGCCTAGCCTTGGATAGCTAAAGCACTATATCATTATGTTTTGAAAAATCCCCAGAAAAAGTATTCCAAACAGGCTTATTTTTGAGCAAAGGAAAAAATCAATGAGTGACACCAAAATGACTCCCTTAGAAGATATGACTGAAACTCAGCGCACTGAAATCGAAGCTGCCGCATTTAGGCGTTTACTTAAACATCTAGATGACAATAAAGATGTTCAAAATATTGATCTGATGATTCTGGCAAATTTTTGTCGTAATTGTTTATCGAAGTGGTATCGCGCTGCAGCCGAAGACCAGAAAATAGAAATTGAGTATGAACAGGCTAGGGAAATAATCTACGGTATGCCTTATTCAGAATGGAAAGAGAAGTATCAGGCAGCTGCAACGCCTGAGCAGTTGGCGGCATTTGATGGAAAGCAAAAGAAGTAAATCTACGCATAGATGTTATTAAACGCTCATTGAACGCAGTCGAAATGCGTTTGATGAGACTCAGAGTGTAATTTGGAAGACCCTTCGACGGGCTCAGGGAGCGGGGTTGCTCGTTCATTGAGCAAAGTCGAAATGCGTTTGATGAGACTCCGAGTTTAATTTGGAAGGCCCTTCGACGGGCTCAGGGCGCGAGATTGTTCGCTCATTGAGCGCAGTCGAAATGCTTGTATTGAGCTACGTCGAAATGCCTGTATTGAGCTACGTCGAAATGCCTAAAAACTCAACGCTTATAAAGCGCTTCAAGTGTCGCTGTTTCAATGGCATGGCCATGCAAATAATAGCCAACGAGGGCTGCACTGCCATCTTCAGGTAATTCTAGTTGTTCAACATTCAATGCAAACACTTTAAATTGATAACGATGGGCTTTATCACCTTCTGGTGGGCAAGCACCGCCGAAGCTTTTGCTGCCATAATCTGTTTTAAAGGTTTGGCTACCTTCAGGTAATAAGCCTTTTTCTGGATTGCCCGCACCTGTTGCTAAAGAGTTTACCGAGGCTGGAATATTAATTAAAACCCAATGCCACCAACCACTGCCCGTCGGAGCATCTGGGTCATAGGCAGTGATGGCAAAGCTTTTTGTTTCGGCAGGGGCATTGGTCCAGCTTAACTGTGGGGAAAGGTTATCACCCTTGCAGCCAAAGCCAGCGAACTCATGTGCTTTTGGCATCAAATTACCAGCTTTAATATCAGTGCTGGTAATGCTCATCTCTGCCTGTGCAAACTGAGAAAAACTAATAACAACTAGGGTACTAGCTGCTAAGGCTGTAAATTTAGATTTTAATGATTTCATATGGCGATCTCCTATTATCCTTTAGGGGCATTACACGTTAAATTCTATTTTTTAAGTGGCTGAAGCAGTCTATCTAAACCTTCAATTTTAATATCTAAGGTTAACTCCAATAAATTACCAAGCTCTCCAGAGGGGAAGCCTTTCTTTTTCATCCACAACAAATATTCTTCCGGTACATCAATCAAGCGGCGGCCGTTATATTTACCAAAAGGCATCTTGGTATTCGCTATTTTGATTAGGTGCTGCTTTTCGATCATGATATGGGGTTCATATTAAGTGTTGATCACGACTCGCAAGGCTTGAACCTCTAAACCGGTTTTCGAAATATAGAGCAAGCAGTCTTGTTTTTGTTTTTCCAAGAAGGCAATTTCATCATCCCGGATGAGTGGGTTTTTATTTTGCAAGCTAATAAGGCGTTTAATCTCGTTGGTTAATTGATCTTCTACGGCATGTTTCGCATTCTCAATAAGTTCCGGTACGGCTTTCTCGGCCATCGCTTGAGCGTGCGTCATCATGGTACTGACTTCGTTACGTATCTCTTTAAGTACCGCTTGAGCCATGCTGCGTTTTAAGCCGCTGCATAATTCATTTAACTGCTCATGAGGAAGCACTTCACCTAAATCCCGACCCGTAATGTTGACCAATATTCGCTGAGGCGATACAGGTAAGAAGCGATCAAGCTGTAAAGACTTTGGCGCCATACTGTTTAAAGCAAAAATAGCTTCTAAGAATAAAGTACCCGGCTCAACACCTTTGACGGAAATTTTGGCAAGCGCAGCGTTACCTAATTCACCTGAGAGCGTTTGATCTATGAGTTCTGTCACCATCGGGTGTTCCCAAGTGACAAACTCAACGTCATCGCGAACAAGCGCTTTGAGTCGATGAAAGGTGAGGGTATTGCCGTCTTCTTGCAAGCCGGGGAAGTGCTGTTCAAGCATATGCTCGCCGGGTCGAATAATTAACGTATGGTCTGTCTGATATTCTTGCTCTACCCCATAAAGATTGAACTGGCGTTCCATATAACTTGAAAGTAATGAACTTTCTTCTTCAGACTCGATTTTTTCGATAATGGCTTCAGCAATGTCTGGCTGGCATGAGTTTAATTCCAACAAAGGATCGCGCCCAGTTTGTAAAGCCGCCATGGCTTCATCTCTTCGAATTCTGGCTTGTTTGATAAACTTAGCACTTTCCGGGCTACTGAAGTCTTTATCTTTCAAGTATTGCTCTAGCTCTGTAGAGAACTGCTCATATAGCGCATAACCCGCCGCACAGCTGTGAGTGAAAGCATCTAGGCCGTCGTGATACCAGCGGAACAAGCCTTCTTGTCTACTCTCTAATAAATAAGGCACATGAATTTGCACGTCGTTTGCTTGACCGATTCGGTCAAGACGACCAATACGTTGTTCCAGTAAATCTGGGTTTTCAGGTAAATCAAACAGTACTAAGTGGCGAGCGAACTGAAAGTTGCGGCCTTCACTACCAATTTCAGAGCAGATCAAGGCTTGGGCTCCATCGTCTTTGTCGGCAAAATAAGCCGCTGCGCGGTCACGCTCGATGATATTCAAGCCTTCGTAGAATGCAGCTGTCCTAAAGCCTAAGCGAAGTCTTAAATAAGCTTCTAGTGTTAAGGCTAATTCCGCTGAGCGGCAGATGATTAGTGTCTTGTCTTCTTTGTGGCTATCTAGAAACTTGCTCAGCCAGTTGACGGCAGGGTGATGCTTGATATTTTCTTCAGCTACTTCTGTTTGCGGCGCGTTGGGGTCAATTTCAAGCGGATACGCATTCAGGATTCTATCAGGGAAACCTTTCACTGCCTGGCGGGTATTTCTAAACAGTATTCGCCCTGTTCCGTGCTCATCCAGAAGTTGTTGAATGGCTTGTTTCTTGGCCAGTTTTTCAGACCCTGCTCCCAGCATGCTGATGACGTCTTTAGGTAACGGATCTTCGTCATGCAAGGCTTGCAACTTACCCACTAATTGGGTGATTTCTTGGTAGTTTTGCTCTTGCTTGATAAACTCGCTCAAACTGTGGAATCGATCAGGGTCAAGTAAGCGTAAACGTGCAAAATGACTTTCAATACCTGCCTGTTCTGGCGTTGCTGTTAATAGCAAGACACCGTGGCTATGTTGAGCTAGGGCTTCTATCGCCTGATATTCAGGGCTGCTTTCTGTTTCGCTCCAATGTAAGTGATGAGCTTCATCAACCACAAGCATATCCCAGTTAGCTGCGAGTGCTTGTTCCTGAATATTTTTATTAAGAAGAAGT
>JBFJZQ010000215.1:0-5934 GCA_041622015.1 Oleiphilaceae bacterium | reverse complement strand
TCGCTGAACAAGTTGCCCAAGGTTTTCCATTACTGTGCTCCAAAAATAAAAATAGGGGGCGAGAAACCTCACCCCCTATCTAACTAACTCAATGCATTCAACTAAATTTAAAATTGAGTCTTAGCTTGCTAGTGCTGACTTAGCTTTCTCTACAACGACTGTAAATACTGCTGAATCATTCATTGCTAGATCAGCCAATACTTTACGATCAATTTCAACATTAGCTTTTTTCAAGCCAGCAATTAAACGGCTGTATGACAAACCATTTAAACGCGCACCAGCATTGATACGTGCAATCCATAGACGACGGAATTGACGTTTTCTCTGGCGACGGTCACGGTATGCGTATTGACCTGCTTTGATTACCGCTTGTTTAGCTACACGGTAAATACGGCTACGAGCGCCATAGTAACCTTTAGCTTGTTTTAGTACTTTCTTATGTCGGCGATTCGCCGTAACACCACGTTTTACGCGAGGCATAATTGTCTCCTACTAGACTAGATCTATCTCTAAAAAATTAACTGGAAATCAAATACGCAACATGCGTTTGATTGAAGCATTGTCAGAAGCCGCTATTAATTTACAGCCGCGCAATTGACGCTTACGTTTAGTCGATTTTTTAGTCAAGATATGACTAGTAAAAGATTGCTTATGTTTAAAACCACCAGCTGTCTTTTTAAAGCGTTTTGTAGCACCGCTTTTTGCTTTCATTTTTGGCATAATATCTCACTCCGCATTGGAAAAATTAACGAAAATAGCAACCGCGCTATTTTCTCTTTTTCGGGGCCAATACCATCATCATTTGCCGACCTTCCATTTTTGGTCGTTGCTCAACAATTCCGTACTCTTCCAAGTCTTTTTCAACTCGTTCGAGTAACTTCATGCCAATTTCCTGATGAGCCATCTCTCTACCACGATAACGAATCGTTACCTTGGCTTTGTCCCCAGCTTCAAGGAAACGTATCAGGTTGCGTAGTTTTACCTGATAATCCCCTTCTTCCGTCCCTGGTCTTAATTTAATTTCTTTAACTTGAGTCTGCTTCTGTTTCTTCTTTTGGGCAGCCTTTTGCTTCTTCTCTTCGAAAACCTTCTTGCCGTAATCCATGATTTTACACACAACAGGATCACTACTTGCAATTTGAACCAGATCTAGCGTTGCCGCAGCCGCTCTTGCTAGTGCGTCATCAATTGAAACGACTCCAACCTGCTCGCCATTTTCATCAATCAGGCGAACCTCAGTTGCTTCAATATTTTCATTAATCAAGGCTTTCTTAGATTTAACAGTCTGTGTATTGCGCTTAATGTTTATTTCTCCACATTAAAATGCAAATTAATAAAATAGCTGCACCTGAGCTATATTGAATTAATTTGCTGTACGACCCTTCTTATCTTGAGTTGCTTTAAAAAGATTTAAAACCTCTTCTAAAGACATTACACCCAAGTCTTCACCCTTTCGAGTTCGAATGGCCACGGTATTATTTTCGACTTCCTTATCACCTACAACTAGAAGGAAAGGAATTTTGTTAATTGTGTGCTCGCGAATTTTAAAGCCGATCTTCTCGTTTCTCAAGTCTAGATGTGCTCTATATCCCTCATCTTCGAGTTTTTTATGTATTTTTTTGCAATATTCGCTCTGTTTATCGGTAATATTGAGAATTGCGACCTGTTCCGGCGCTAACCAGAATGGAAATGCACCTTCATACTGCTCAATCAAAATCCCGATAAAACGTTCAAAAGAACCTAAAACAGCTCTATGAAGCATAACCGGAACTTTACGCTCCTGATCTTCACTCACATATTGAGCTCCTAATCGACCCGGCATGGAGAAATCTACCTGAATTGTTCCGCATTGCCAAACTCGACCTAAACAATCCTTTAAAGAAAACTCAATTTTAGGCCCATAAAATGCACCTTCTCCTGGAAGTAATTGCCAATCTAGGCCTTTTGCATTTAATGACTCTTCGAGCGCGGCTTCTGCTTTATCCCAAACCTCATCAGAACCTACTCGCTGTTCAGGTCGCGTCGATAACTTATACAGAATTTCTGTAAAGCCAAAATCTGCATACACTTCATGAAGCATATCAATAAATGTAGACACCTCATCCTGGATTGACTCTTCTGCACAAAAGATATGCGCATCATCCTGAACAAAGCCTCGCACACGCATAATTCCGTGCAAAGCCCCAGAAGGCTCATTACGATGACACGAACCGAACTCTGCCAAACGAATAGGCAGTTCTTTATAACTCTTCAAACCTTGATTAAACACCTGAATATGACAAGGACAATTCATAGGTTTAATAGCAAAATCAAAATTTTCGGAATGCGTCGTAAACATTTGCTCACTGAATTTTTCCCAGTGACCAGATTTTTCCCAGAGAGATCGTTCTACCACTTGCGGAGTCTTTATCTCTTGATAACCATATTGACGTTGCTTTTGACGCATATAGCTTTCGATTTTTTGATAAATCCTCCAGCCCTTATCATGCCAAAACACCATTCCCGGAGCTTCGGTTTGCATATGAAACAGATCAAGCTTCTTACCAATTTTACGATGATCCCTTTTTTCTGCTTCCTGAAGGCGATTCAAATAGGCGTTTAACTGTTTTTTATCCGGCCAAGCAGTGCCATATATTCGCTGAAGCATTTTATTGTTGGAGTCGCCACGCCAAAACGCACCATTCACACTCATTAATTTAAAATGCTGACAAAAAGACATGTTCGGAACGTGCGGACCACGACACATATCGACATATTCTTCATGATGATATAAACCTGGCTTATCTGACTTCGGAATATTTTGATCTAGAATTTCAATTTTATAACGTTCACCACGTGCTTCAAAAGCATCTCTAGCTTCTTGCCAAGAGACTGTTTTTTTAATCACTGGATAACTCGACTTAGCCAATTCCAACATACGCGTTTGAATAGCGTCTAAGTCAGAATCTGTCAATCGATGCTCTAGGTCGACATCATAATAAAAACCATTTTCAATGGTGGGCCCAATGGCCATTTTCGCATCGGGATACAACTGCTTAAGCGCATGACCGATCAAATGCGCACAAGAGTGCCTTAATATTTCTAAGCCTTCGTCGTCTCTAGCTGTAATGATGTTGACTGTGACATCTTCTGTTATCAAATCACACGCATCTACCAAGTCACCATTTACTCTTCCCGCAATAGTAGCTTTAGCTAGGCCAGGGCCAATGTCGGTTGCAATATCCATAACAGATACCGCTTGTTCGAAAATTCTTTGACTGCCATCGGGCAAAGTAATAACTGGCATAGAAACCTCAGTTTTCAGTGGTGACCCTCACTAAAGATCACGTGAGAAGAGTTGACAGAATAACTGCCGGTAAATCGAGCGCGAAATTTTATACAATCTACTGAATAATTTATACCTGATTGTGGTATTTTTTGAAGCAATCGACGCTTACATACAAAAAAGCCTTGGACTAGCCAAGGCTTTTTTGTATCAATAAGGGCTTAGCCGCCCTTTAATAGCTTAGTTTGATTGCGCAGCTTGCTTTGCTCTTTCTTTAGCTGCAATTTTATCTGGGCGAATTAAGAAGCGCGCCAGAGCGGGGAGTAACCACAAACTGCCAACCATGTTCCACAAGAACATAAAGAACAACAAGATTCCCATATCGGCCTGGAATTTAATAGGTGAGAAAATCCAGGTAAATACACCTACCCCTAGCGTGACCCCTGTAAAACAAACCGCCTTACCTGTAGTTCGCAATGTTTGGAAATAACCTTCTTGTAAAGACATACCTTCTTTTAACTTAGTTTCAAGCTGACTATAAATATAGATACCATAATCGACACCAATACCTACACCTAGAGCAATTACAGGCAGAGTGGCAACTTTTATACCAATTCCGAGCTGAGCCATTAATGCTTCTGCTAATACTGAAGTCAGCATCAAAGGAGTAACCACACAAATCACAGCAGGTATTGACCTAAAGGTTATCAAACATAAAAATGCAACAACTGAATAAACAGCGATTAACATTCCGTTTTTAGCCTCAGAAATCACTTCATTTGTAGCTGCTTCTACACCCGCATTACCAGCACCTAAGAGGAAGGTATAGTTTTCACTTGGATACTCTTCAATGAGTTGCTGCACGGTATCAACAACACGATCCAAGGTATCCGCTTCATGATCTTTCAAGTAAATAATTAATGGCGTCATACTACAATCAGAGTTGACTAGACCTGAAGGTGCTCGTTGAATTGAAGAGTTGATAATCGATTCATTTCGGGACAATTCAAACCATTTCAAGCTGCCTTCATTTAAGGCTTTTGTTACTAATTTAGACACAGTCACTAACGATGCTGTCGATTCCACACCTTCGGTATTTTCCAAGCGCCACTGCACCCTATCCATCACATCCATGACTTCATAAGTTGAGCACATTTCCTGCGGTGTTTTGACCATAACTACAAGGATATCTGAACTGGTACTGTAATTACTGATAATGTAATCATTATCCAGGTTATAGCGAGAATCAGGTCTTAACTCCGGCGCACCTTTATCCAAGTCACCAATTTTAAGGTCTTTCTGATAATACAATCCTATACCACAACCAAGAATTGCAATTAGAACTGAAATAGGTGCGACACTTGGGTGAGCCATAAATGACAACACTCGCCACTTTTTATCACCATTATTTTCAACATACTTAGCATGCCTCAAGCCACCTTTACTTAATCCTATATAGGAAATAATGACAGGGTGAAGCACTAAATTGGTAATGATAATCACCGCCACACCTACACCAGCAGCGACAGCTAGATCTTTAATTACATCAATTTCAATGAATAATAAGGTCAAGAAACCGATTGCATCAGAAATCAAAGCCAAGATACCTGGACGTACCAAATGCCTAAAAGATAATCGTGAACTCATTAACGGGTTATGCCCATGCGCTTGCTCAACAGCAATTTGATTCACTATTTGAACGCCATGACTGATCCCAATAGCAAACACTAAGAAAGGTACGAGAACAGAATAAGGATCTAGACCATAGCCAAGTAAATTAAGAATACCTAACTGCCAGATGACAGCAACAATAGAAGTAAAGACCGGCACGATAGTGCCTATAAAACAACGAGAATATGCAAATAGGAACGCCAATGTCAGACCGATAGTCACCAGCGCAAACATTGCAATTGAAGCGATACCTTCAATCAGGTCACCTATTTTTTTTGCGAAACCGATAATATGAATATTTATATTTGGGTTACTTGCTTGATATTTGTCTCTGACTTTCTCTTCTAGCTGTAATGAAAAATCCTTATAATTCAGTGGCTCATTAGTTTCTGGATTTATCTCAAACAGAGGAATATAAACAATTGTTGACTTGAAATCGTCAGCAACCAGACTACCTACCTGGCCAGATTTCAAAATATTCTGACGTAAAGCGTTTAATGACGCTTTGGAGCCATCATAGCCATCGGGTATAACAGGACCACCCTGGAAGCCATCTTCAGTTACTTCAACCCATCTAACGTTAGGTGTCCAAAGCGATTTCATGCCTGAACGATCAACCCCAGGCAAATAGAAAAGTTCATCGGTGATCTGACTTAAGGCTTCCATGTAAGACTTGTTAAAAACGTCTCCTTCCTTAACAGCTACCGCTACCCGAATAGCATTCCCCAAGTTTTCAAGATCATCTCTATTATCGAGCATATTCACGATAAATGGGTGCTCGAGAGGTATTAAACGCTCAAAAGAAGCATCTGGCTTTATCTGAGACGCATTAAATCCAAGAAAAGCGGTGATCAAAGCAAATAAAGCCAATATTACCGCTCGGTTTGAAAAGATTAACCTTTCAATAATTGATCCAGCACCCACCACTTTAAGGTGTTTTTCGTTAGTGCCTTGTTCTGAGTTTGACATCCATCAATCCCCTTAATTCTAGTCGTTAT
>JBFJZQ010000214.1:0-5953 GCA_041622015.1 Oleiphilaceae bacterium | reverse complement strand
GTACTATAAATTATTTTGACCAAAGGTTTAATCGGAGAAACAATGTTTTGCGCAATCACCACAGCAAGAAAACCATTATTTAATCGAACCAAGCTGCCCGTAGGGTAAACCCCCATACACTTTATGAACTGGTGTACTAAGCCTTCATCAAAATGTGTTTTACTGAGCTCTAATAAAGTTCGCATACCAAATGAAGACGGTGTTGCTTCTTTGTAGCAGCGGTTATTGGTGACAGCATCGTAGGTGTCTACAATCGCAAACATCCGACCGTAAAGAGATATTTCATCGCCTTCCATGCCACGAGGATAGCCCGTGCCATCGACTCGCTCATGGTGCTGTCGGACAATTTTTCTCGCGATATCAGATATTTCTGGAGCGTCATCAATTAACTTTTCACCAATAGCGACATGCTGTTTAACTTCGGCATACTCTTGAGGTGTGAGGGGGCCTGCGCGTTCAAAAAACTCTTCATTAATCTGTGCTTCACCTAAATCATGTAGCAATGCGCCCGAAATACAACCTTCGATTTCTTCAGTGGATAATCCATAGGCTTGGGCAAAAATGCCCATGAGGGTTGCTGAGTTCACAGAATGTTCATATAAATAGTTTTTTTTGTTTCTGACTTTTCCGAGCCAGGTAAGGGCGTCTTTATTTCTGAGAAGGGATCTTGAAATTGCCTTTGCCGCTTCGTCAAAATATTCAGCATTAATACTCTCGCCATCTTTAATGGCATGAATTGTCTGGTAAATAATGTTGGCTGAGGTTTTGAATATTTCTTTTGCGCTGCCCCATTCTAAGGTTAATTCATGGTGGCTTGTAGAGACCTGTTTACCGAGTTGAAGAATGTTTTCTTCAATAACTTTATCGATATGCTCAGACCTAGCGCTAGCATCATTGGCGGGAGATATGTTCTGAATATCTAGGCCTTTTTCAGTATCAATAACGACTTGTTCGATACCTATTTCAATAAATTTACTGATAATTCTGCTGTCTCTAATCATGCCTTTTTTCTTTTTTGGCATGGGAGTATTAGGTGACTCGATTATTTCAGCAATGTACATATCAACAGATAGCTCGTTGATGGAAATTTGTTTTAACAAGGAAATGCCTCTGTTTTCTTAGTCTGAGCTTTTTATTATCGAATAATAATTTGGATAGTAAGGTTCTTGCCGGTATTAATTTGACTATAGCCTAAATTTTAGACAAGCCAAGTTTCTGTAATGTTTAGTAAAAATGACTTTTCATTTATTTGAAGTGAGTGCACAAATTAACTAATAAGTGGTCGTTAAGCCTAGTTTTTGGGGAGAGCTTTTTATGATTATTTATTGGATCAAACTTTCATAATGTATCTCACAAATAAAAGCTGAATATGCTGCATGTCAATGTTAGGATAGCGAAAATTTTTTCCTATTAATCTTTGTTCTGAGGTCGATGTGAATATTCCTTCAAAAAAGCCTGGTAATCCTAATTTTTCATCTGGTCCTTGCAGCAAACGCCCAGGATATGATGTAAGTAATTTGGATATAAGTACCTTGGGACGCTCGCATCGGGCACCTATTGGTAAAAAAGCTTTGGAGTTGTGCTGTACTGAAACTGCGCGTTTATTGGGCTTACCTAAAGGCTATCGTGTTGGGGTAGTGGCAGGGTCAGATACCGGTGCGATGGAAATGGCTATGTGGTCATTATTAGGCCCAAAAGCAATTGATGTTTTTGCATGGGAATCGTTCGGCTCAGGCTGGGTGTCAGATATTCTTAAACAGTTAAAACTGAAAGATGTCAATGTATACGAAGCAGATTATGGCTTACTTCCTGACTTTACAAAAGCCAAGCCTGACAATGATATTGTCTTTACCTGGAATGGCACAACTTCTGGCGTCAAAGTGGCTGATGCCGATTGGATAGCCAATGACAGAACAGGTCTGACTATTTGTGATGCAACTTCCGCAGTGTTTGCGATGCAGTTGCCTTGGGAAAAGTTAGACGTCGTGACGTTTAGTTGGCAAAAAGTGCTGGGTGGAGAAGGCGCTCATGGCATGCTTGTGCTGAGCCCTAAGGCGGTAGCACGTTTGGAAAGTTATGAGCCAAGCTGGCCGATGCCGAAGTTATTTAGGATGACATCGGGTGGCAAGTTAAATGAAGGTATATTCGAAGGTGCTACGATTAACACGCCTTCTATGCTCTGTGTAGCAGATTATTTAGATGCTTTATCTTGGGTTGAGTCCTTGGGCGGACTGGATGCCTTAATTGAGCGTTCGCAAGCTAACCTGGCTGTGATAGAAAATTTTGTTGAATCGCGAGGGTGGATTCGTTTTCTGGCTGAAAATAAATTGACTCGTTCCAATACAAGTGTGTGTTTGGTGCTAGACTTAAGTGCAACTGAATTAAAACACATGATAAAACTGCTAGAGCAGGAATCAGTTGCTTTTGATATTGGCTCATATCGAGACGCGCCAGATGGCTTAAGAATATGGTGCGGTGGTACGGTTGAATCCTCTGACCTTGAGGATCTTGTGCCTTGGTTAGACTGGGCTTATGAGCAGGTGAAAGTTAAGTAAACCCCGTTTCTTTCTTTCATTGTTTGAGTTGTATGAATTCTTTTATACAACACGTTTTCAAAACAACTCCGGTTTCTCTTGATGCAGGCCATTATTAAGAGGTCGCTTAAATGGAAACCGGAACCATCATCTTTTTTCTAACTGTTACGTTCGTTTTTTTCTATATTGTACGAATTTTTAACACCTTAGTGGCCTTAAAAAATCGTTTCCAAAATGCCTTCTCTCAAATAGAAGTGCAATTAAAGCGTCGCTATGAACTTATTCCTAATCTTGTTGAAACTGCAAAAGCCTATATGCAGCATGAGCGTGAAACCTTAGAGGCTGTTATTTCCGCCAGAAATGAAGCAGCTGCGGGTTTAAAAGCAGCTTCTGCGAATCCTTCCAATGCTTCGGCACTTAAGAAATTAGCATCGGGTGAGGGCATGCTTCAGGGGGCTTTAGGGCGTTTGAATATTGCCGTTGAAGCCTATCCTGAACTGAAAGCAAATGAAAATATGATGCAGTTATCGGAAGAATTAACCAGTACCGAAAACCGAGTCGCCTTTTCCCGCCAGGCTTTTAACGATGCGGTGACCGAGTACAATTCATATCGACAGAGCTTCCCACAGAATTTTCTGGCGACCTCATTTGGCCATAAGCAGGATGCTAGTTTGCTGGAATTCGATGATTCTGCCGTGATTCAAACTGCACCTAAAGTAAGCTTTTAATTCTTAAATGAATTTTTATCAGGCTCAAGATCAGGCTCGAAAACAAAGTCGCCTTTTAGTGGCTTTGTTTTTTTTGGCTGTGTGTGCGCTAGTCTTAATCACGAATATTTGTGTTGCCTTATTTGTGCTTTATAGCAATCCGGAGTATGGCTTAAGTGGCCCAATTGATCCTAGTTTTGCTGCTAACAATATTTTCCAGTGGTGTGCTCAGCTTGCCAATTCATTAGGTTGGAAAAAAAGTCTGTGGACCTCGACACTGGTGTTTGGCGTTATTTTTATGGCGATGGGCTTTAAATGGATGTCGTTGCGCCAAGGCGGGCGTGTGGTCGCTGAGTCTTTAGGCGGCTCGATAATTCAGCCTTCTTCAAAGGATGCTTTAGAAAAAAGGTTAGTGAATGTCGTTGAAGAGGTTGCGTTAGCCTCGGGCACGCCTGTACCGCAGGTCTATGTGTTGAAGAATGAGCTTGGAATAAATGCTTTTGCTGCCGGTTTGAACCCCGAAGACGCCGTAATAGGAATCACTCAAGGGGCGTTATTATCGTTTAATCGTGAGCAGTTGCAAGGCGTCATTGCGCATGAATTTAGTCATATACTGAATGGCGATATGCGCCTGAATATGAAGTTGGTTGCAGTGCTACATGGGATGCTAATGATCGCTGAAAGCGGTTATTTCTTTATGAAGATGGGGGCGTCTAATCGTCATCATCGGGGTGGCCTCGGTTCACGTTCTGCCAGTATTGGATTTGGCTCTAGCTCTGGCAGTCATCGACGAGACAACAGTATTGGTGGCTTGTTCTTTGTTTTCGGTTTGTCTTTATCGGTGATTGGTTTGCTTGGTCAATTGTTTGGAGCCTTAATAAAAGCCGCGGTTAGCCGGCAAAGAGAATTTCTAGCAGACGCATCGGCCGTGCAATTTACTCGAAATCCTGATGGAATTGCTGAAGCGCTAAGTATTATCGGTGGTGCTAGTTATCAATCAAAGCTAGAACATCATTCTGCTCATGAGTTGAGCCACATGTTTTTCTCAAATGCTAATGCCTTAGAAAAACCGAACTCACTTTTTCATCCTTCTCAGTGGTTGTTTTTTGCAACACATCCACCCCTAACTGAGAGAATCAAACGTATTCAGCCTAAATGGGCAGGCCGATTTATAACGCAAGATATCAACCTTAACGAGTTGAATTCACATATCAATCCAGACCCTCGCTATCCCTCTTTTGATACTATTCAAGCAAAAGGGTTTCATGCTGGCGGCGCTACTGGAACGCATGGTGAAAATACAGCTAACTTGGTCGCACCAAGCGCAGTCTCGGAGGCCTATAATTATGTTGAATTTGAAACCGAGGAAACTACTGAGAGTGTGCTAGATTATTCTGATCAGCTAACTAAAACGAGTCTTCCCAATAACCAAGAGATTTATAATGAATTGAAGGTGTTGATGCATCAGCCCTATGAAGCCTCACTCATTGTGTTTAGCTTGTTAATGAGTGATGAAAAAGATATTCAAAAAATTCAGATAGACATTATTCAGAGCGCTTTTCCTAACGACTCCATGAGTCGACTTAACACCTTATTGTCATTAAAAACCAAGTTAGACCGGCTTGATTCAAAACAATTGTTAGCGCTATTTGAACTTGCTTTACCAAGTTTAAAACTGTTATCGCTTAAGCAATACCAAATACAAAAAAGCTTACTCTTGAAGTTGATTCAAGCAGATGGAAAAGTGGATGTTTTTGAGTGGCTGTTATTTCAGCTCGTTAAGCAGAATTTAGATCGTCACTTTGGGCTGAGTCGACCGCTTAAAGCGAAATACAAGACCATGCATACATTAGCTTCAATGTTCGAAATTGTATTATCACGAGTCGTACACTATGGTTTTGAAGATAAATTAGAAATTGAGGTAGATGAGCAGGATAAGCGTTTAGCATTTTTCAGAGCCTGTGATATTTCAGGCGTGAAAGGAGTCAAACTACTAAACTTAGAATATTGTGATGGCAAAGAATTTACTCAGGCCGTCCATCACCTGAGTTTTGCTTACCCTTTATTAAAACCGAGAATAATTAAAGGCTTGCTCTGTGCGATTCACTTTGATGAAGAGATTACGGATAAAGAGCGCTACGTGATTACCGCTATCGCAGTGGTCATGGATTGTCCACTCATAGGCTTGGATGACGAGATTCAAGAATGCGAGTTTTCCTCAAATGGAGAATGATCTCACTATCATTAATCGTATCGTAGGCATTTTAAAAAATATTAACAGGAACTTTAACTATGGAAATTGACAAGTCATTCAGCAGGGATTTATTGTTATGGGATAAAGAGGATGCCCTAAAGCGTGTGATGGACAAACAGGAAATTCTAGAAATATTGGTTACAGTATTTTTAAGTGATATGCCAGAATATGCAAAAACCTTGGCTGATGATTTAGCCCGCAAGGACACGGTATCTGCTGCAAAAAGTGCGCATGCGTTAAAGGGGGTTGCAGGTAATCTAAGCACTTTGGCTCTTGCTGAAATTTTGAGAAAAATTGAATCAGCATGTTTGGGAAATGTTGCTATTGAGGAAATCCTTCAGCTTCATGCCGCGTTTGAAGAGATATTTCCAAAAACATGTGCCGTGCTGGCAGAATGGAAAAACTCTCATTAGAAAAAAACGTATAGCAGAAAAATTCATGACCTAAACAAAAACAGG
>JBFJZQ010000213.1:0-5993 GCA_041622015.1 Oleiphilaceae bacterium | reverse complement strand
TCCCAACTATTATCAGTACCATGGCCAAAAAACACAGACTCTTGGTTTAAGCGTGAAAAACTATAACGAATAAAGTCTGCAATGGTATTAAGCTGTTCGGGCACTTGGCTAACTTCCAATTTTGAAGTGAGTGATTAAAAGGCCAAGAATTATATAGAGAATCAAGCGTGAGTGGAATGTTTAACTCTCATGCTTGATTTGAAAACACCTAAGAAATGGCTTTGGTTGAACTGACAAATTCGAAAGCGCCTAAATTTGGCTTAATATCTAAATTAAAACTTAGTTGTTGATCTATATTTAACACACCTACTCCTTTAGGCGTTCCAGTTAAAACAACGTCCCCCGCCCTTAAGGTAAAAAAATGACTCATGTGAGAAATTAAAGGAAGCACAGGATTTAACATATCATTTGAGTCCCCAAGTTGCTTTAGCTCTTCATTAATGTGAAGTGAAAACACCACTTGCTCAACTTGGTTGTAATTCGGCAAAGGGATAAACTGACTTAATGGACATGCGCCATCGAAACTTTTAGCAATCTCCCAAGGATGACTTTTTTCTTTTAGTTTTGACTGTACATTCCGACGCGTTAAATCGAGCGCCAAACCTAACCCCGCAATACTTTGAGAAACAGCTTCAGTCGTGGCATTTTTGAGTTCAGACCCAATCAACACGGCCAATTCTGTTTCGTAATGACAATCTGACTTAGGTATATCAAGCACTTCATGCAGGTCAACCACGCTAGATTCGGGTTTAATAAATAATATAGGTTCATCTGGAACTGGGTTATTTAATTCTTTCGCATGTTCTGCATAATTACGCCCGACACAAACAACTTTGGTTATGGGCTGCTGAAAAACTTCACCACTTGTAAAAACAACATGATACATAATAAAACCTATAAGATTATCTAGCTAACATCTCTACTCTGGTGTCGCACACTCAGTATGAGAAGGGTTGAACTTACAGCGTATTTTCCATAAAAGACTAATAGCTTTTGGGTCAAAAGCTTTTTCATCCCTCAATTCTAAGCGAATTTTTTTGGACAGATTTTCATATTCTTTTAGTGTTGCGGCATCTAATCTTACCCAGTAGTTTTCAGGAATCTCACTTTTAGCTTGTTGAACTGTATTCTCTAGTTCATCAAAACGCGATAAAGCATGCTTACGCATATTGGAAGCAAAACCTTCTGGCACTTTATTAATATTTACGACCATCTGCATTACCGCATAGAGAATGTTAAAATCGATGATGCCACCTTTCGCGCCCAAACCTTTATACAATTCAAAAGTGTTATACGCGAGAGCCGGTGCAAACATGACATCGACATTGCCATTATTAAACTGACCACCCCAAGTTGCTAGAGATGTATGCACAGGAGACGCCCCCACAACTTTTGCAAAACGCGAGCTGGCGACATCAGCATTTAATATGGATACTTTCTTACCGCTAATACTGGAAATACGAACATCGCTTTTATCTCTCACAAAGGTATAAATTTCACCTATTGGAAATAAACCAGCAACTTCATATCTATCATTCGTGACGATATTTATTGCTTTTGGACTGTCCAACGTTGCAGACAGGGTTTTTAGTTCATCGATTGAACTTATTGCGCCCGGCGCGCCAAATGCGCCAGTGAATGGAACTAGCTCACGTGCCAGCAGGTTCGTTAGAAATACAGCATCACAGTTACCCGATTTAAAGTCATTAAACGCTACCTTTTCATCAGTGTAGGCTTCTAACTGAAGATCGATATCCCATGAAATAGCTTTTAGTTTTGTTTGTTTTAAGAAAGTAATGAAAGGACCGTTTGAGCCGACCGGATCCCAAATACAGAACTTAAGTGGCGTTAGTGTCGCTGCGTAAGAAGCTGAAGCCGTAAACAGACTGACCGATAAAAACAGCACATTAGCGAAAATAGAAATTGAGCGTCGTAAATTATTTAACATGAGTTGGTTCACTTATTAGTAATATTTATTTTTAAAGTTTAACTAAAGTTATTCATCTAGGTCGCTTTCATAAATATTTACTGCTAAACACAACAGCCTTTTAATAATTATGAAAGCACTTAAATCATGAATGCGATTTGATATTATAAATCGAAAATCTTACCGGGATTCATCACACCCTTAGGGTCAAAGACACGCTTTATTCCTTTCATGATAGTGATTTCTTCTGGTGTTCGGGTGTATTGCAAATAATCTTTTTTAACCATGCCGACACCATGCTCTGCTGAGATGCTGCCATTGTATTTTTCAACTATATCAAAGACCCATTTATTAACATTGACGCACTTTGCAAAGAACTCTTCATTTGGAAGATCGATAGGTTTGAGTATATTTAGATGTAGATTTCCATCGCCAATATGGCCAAACCAGATAATTTCAAAATCAGGATAATGCTCTGTAACCACTTCGTTGATTTCATTCAAAAAGCCAGGCACCTTCGAGACCACCACAGAAATATCATTTTTATAAGGTGTTCTTACAGAAATAGACTCTGAAATGCCTTCCCGCAATGTCCATAAATTTTTAGCTTGCGTTTCACTCTGACTGATAACGCCATCGACTACCCAGCCTTGCTCCACACACTCCTCAAACAAACCCATCGCCTTATCCATTACCTCTTCTGAGATGGCTTCAAACTCCAGCAAAGCATAAAAAGGAGCTGCTGTGTCGAAGGGTCTGGGTACATTATGATGTTTGAGAACATGCTGCATCGCTTCTTCTGAGAAAAATTCATATGCAGATAAGTCCAGTGATGACTGAAAACTTTTCAGTACATCCATAGTATTAGTAATATCATTTAAGCCTAACACTAATACTGTAAGATTATTGGGCTGACGTGTTAATTTCATCGTAGCCTCTGTTATAAAGCCTAGCGTGCCTTCCGCACCAATAAATAGATGTCTAAGATCATAGCCAGTATTATTTTTCAATAAATCTCTATTTAACTCTAATATTTCGCCAGCACCTGTGACGACTTTCAAGCCTAGAACCCAGTCTCGACTCATACCATATTTGATAACTTTGATGCCGCCGGCATTTGTAGAAAGATTCCCGCCAAGTTGGCTAGAGCCTGCTGATGCGAAATCGACAGGATAATAAAGGCCATTATCTTCAGCAAAGTTCTGCAATTGCTCTGTGACGACGCCCGCTTGGCAACGTACAGCCTGATCACTGGCACTAAAATCCAGGATTGAATTCATATAATCAAAAGAAACAACCACCTCACCATTTGACGCAACAGCACCCGCACTTAAACCTGTTCGGCCACCCGATGGAACCAGAGCAAAATCCATTTCATTGGCAAGCTTTACTACGTTTTGTACCTCTTCTGTTGTTTTTGGGAAAACAATTGCGGTTGGCTTCGGCGCATAAATTTTAGTCCAGTCCTTGCCATGCGAGTTTAAAGACTCTTCATCTGTCCTCACTTTTCCTTCTTCAACGATTTTTTTTAGGGCTTCTACGATCTGATCAGGGCTCGCCATAAGAGAATATCATCCATCCAAACTGAAAATAGTTAATGTTAATTATCAAGAAGACAATCTATCTATATGTTTTATATAGACAATAAAAGAGTTAAAATATTTTAAACGACTAAAAAGCTGAATATGTTATCATACGCGCCTTTTTCAGACACAATATCTTTAAGTTTTATCTTATTGTTAGAATTTAAAACACTTCCCAAATTAGGGTGCAAATAAAGTTCAATTAAATTGAACAACTTTCACCAAGAACTAAAAGGTTTTACGCAAATATGGCTACAACGTCTTTAGGTAAAGATAAAATTCGTTTTTTGCTTTTAGAAGGTGTGCATGAGTCTGCTGTTAGTACATTAAAAAAGGCCGGCTATACCAACATTGAGTACATCAAGACATCTCTAGGTCAGGAAGAATTGATCGAAAAAATTGCTGATGCGCATTTTGTTGGCATCCGCTCTAGAACTCAGTTAACCAAAGAAGTCTTTGAAGCGGCCAATAAATTAATTGCCGTAGGTTGTTTTTGCATTGGAACCAACCAGGTTGATTTAAAAGCAGCAACACGTCATGGCGTTGCTGTATTTAACGCACCGTATTCAAACACTCGAAGCGTTGCCGAACTTGTATTAGCGGAAGCAATTCTTTTATTACGTGGTGTTCCTGAAAAGAATGCCTTAGCTCATCGTGGCGGCTGGTTGAAATCTGCAACCAATAGCTACGAAATTCGCGGCAAGAAATTAGGTATTGTGGGTTATGGCAGTATCGGGAGCCAACTGAGCGTGCTTGCTGAAGGCTTAGGTATGAAAGTCTTCTTTTATGATGTGGTTGCCAAATTACCACTCGGCAATGCTTCACAAGTAGATTCAATGGATGAGCTCCTTTCTACCTGTGACATTATCAGCTTGCATGTTCCCGAAACCCAGTCAACTCAAAATATGATGGGCGAAGCTGAATTCACTAAGATGAAAGAAGGCAGCATCTTTATCAATGCTGCACGCGGCACGGTTGTTGACATTGATGCCTTATGCGCAGTTCTAGCCAGCAAAAAACTTTTAGGCGCTGCGGTTGATGTATTCCCTGTTGAGCCTAAATCAAACGATGAAGAATTCATTTCTCCATTACGTGAGTTTGACAATGTCATCTTGACCCCTCATGTTGGCGGGAGCACAATGGAAGCTCAGGCAAATATTGGACTTGAAGTGGGTGAAAAAATGGCGACTTACAGTGACACAGGCACATCTATTACTTCTGTAAACTTTCCTGAAGTGGCGCTACCTACTCACCCTAACAATCATCGAATCCTGCATATCCACGAAAATATTCCTGGCGTCATGTCAGAAATCAACAAAGTTTTATCTGAAAACAACATTAACATCCTTGGCCAGTATTTACAGACCAACGAAGACGTAGGCTATGTTGTTGTTGACGTGAATAAAGAATGCAGCGCTTTAGCCAAGGAAAAAATTAATTCCGTAAGCGGCACAATTAAATGCCGCGTTCTTTTCTAAGATGGCCAGCTAGATAAATAAGAAAGCCAATGAGTTATTTCATTGGCTTTCTTATATAGTCAGATATTAAAACCCTCTATTTCATTCAACATCTCTTTAAAAACAGACTCTCTTTTTCCTAAAGACTCATTCACTAGGTGATGCTGCGCTCCCTCAACATAAGAAATTTTTACTTCACTGAACAACCTTTTAAGCACGTCAATATTGTGCTTCCAGTCTACGGTGTTATCACCCGTACCTTGAACAATTAAGACTTTTCTATTGATACAGTCACCTTGTTCGATAGTGGGAATCCACTCTATCAGAGCACTAACCCAATCAACCGATAACCATTTGGATTGAAGCGGATCGTGATCTTTAAGGAAGCTCACAAAAGAGGCGTCCTCAGAGTTTTTGGAAAACTTTCTAAACCAAACTTTTACAAAAGGCTTCACCGCCGAGTGAATGCGAACGATAGATTTCCAACCTTTTGGCCTTACCAAAGGCGATAAGAGCACAATTTTGTCAAATCCCAGCTGGCTTGGTTCGCCATTTTTTAACCTATCGACAATCACTGCGCCTCCGGTACTTTGACCAACACAATGATAAGGTAGCGGTAGATTGTTTTTACAAACAGCCAGGCAAGCATTCATCGCTTCCTGATATTGCTGAAAAGTTGTTATTGCAGTGGGCTTACCACTAGATAAACCATGACCCGGCATATCATAAATAACGACTGCAAAATTATGTTTAAGTAGATAGCGAATGAGGTGATGGTAAATACCAGCGTGATCAAAGTAACCATGAAAAATAAAAACGGTTGCTTTTGCATTTTCAGGCTTAAAGCTTTGCATCACAAGGCGAAATTCACCCGTTTCAATCCAGCCTACCCGCTGTTCTAAACCATCCAATTCTTGATAAAAATTCATATCATAAAAATCGTAGTAATGAATTATTTCACCTTTGACGACAGGCTTTGCTCTAAAGGAAAACTTGCTTAAATCCATTAATAGTCGATCTCTATCC
>JBFJZQ010000212.1:0-6044 GCA_041622015.1 Oleiphilaceae bacterium | reverse complement strand
GCATGCAAACGCTTTGATTTACCCTCACTCGATAGTGAAACACAAATTCTGCCCGTTAATGGCACAAGAGAAGCGCTATTCTCTTTTACCCAAGCTGTCATCGATAGATCAAACGACCCGCTTGTGGTGAGCCCAAACCCTTTTTATCAAATATATGAAGGCGCAAGCTATTTAGCCGGAGCGAACCTACACTTACTGCCAACACTTGAAGCGAATAATTTCATACCCGATTACGACGCAATTTCAGAGCATATCTGGGAAAGCTGCCAAATCTTATTTATTTGTTCACCAGGTAACCCTACTGGCGCAGTCACACCGATTGAAACATTAAAAAAGTTAATCGCCTTGGCTGATCAATATAATTTTGTCATCGTATCAGATGAGTGTTATTCAGAAATATATTGCCAGGAAGACAAAGCGCCCGTCGGCCTTCTTCAAGCTTGTGCGGAATTAAACAGAGATGATTATGCGCGTTGTGTGGTGTTTCACAGCCTGTCTAAGCGGTCAAACCTGCCAGGCCTTCGATCCGGTTTTGTCGCTGGCGATGCCAACATAATGACTAATTTCCTCAAATATCGAACCTATCATGGTTGCGCGATGTCTGTGCAAAACCAACTCGCGAGCATTGTTGCTTGGAACGATGAAGCTCATGTGCTTGAAAACCGAATTGCCTACCGCAACAAATTCAAGGCTGTCCTAGAAATCCTTCAGCCGGTCATGAATATTCAGCAAACCGATGCCAGCTTTTATCTCTGGCCGGAAACCTCTATTTCAGATGAACAATTCGCTCAAAGCCTCTATGAACAAGAACATGTGACGGTTCTCCCAGGCAGTTATTTGTCTCGCATGACAAACTATCTAAACCCTGGCGAAAACCGAATCCGCATGGCCTTAGTTGCTTCAGAGGCTGACTGCGTCGAAGCCGCACAACGCATAAAGCGCTTTGTTAGTCGCTTATAGTATGGCATCGACATCTATTTATTAAATAAACGAAAAGAGTTAATGATGAGTTCAGTCAAAATGTATGGCATTAAGAATTGCCAAACAATGAAAAAAGCCATGACTTATTTAGAGTCAAAGCACGTAGCCTTTGAATTTCACGATTATAAAAAACAAGGTATTGACGCACCCACGCTTGAGCAGTGGCTAAGCCAAAAACAATGGGATGAAATCATTAACAAACGCGGCACCACATGGCGCAAATTAAGTGATGAAGAAAAAACTGATATTAATCCAACTAAAGCCATTGAGTTAATGATCGCAAATCCATCACTAATCAAACGCCCCGCACTTGATGTTGCCGGTAAGCTTTATTTAGGTTTTGATGAAGCGCTTTATCAAGCTATTTTTTAAACAACTCAACTACATATTTCATCTATAAATTAAAGACAGATATAAGGAGTCTACAATGACAATTGCACTTGGTTTAGGTATCGGAACAAAAAACTCGAAAGGAGATTGGCTCGACACTTACTACCCTGCACCTATGTATCAGCCAAACGCAGACATAGTGACTGAACTTCGCTCTCAATTAGCCTTAGCTTCAGGCAATTTAACCTTAGAACTTTCTGCTGAAAAAATCTCATCACTCATTAAAAGTAACCATCCAGAAATTTCAGCACTTGCTAGCTCACTAAATGGTAGTAAGCAATCAATCGTGCTTGTCATCATTGAGACAGATGAAACAGCCACGTCAACGCCTGAAGTTTATTTAAAGCTACACCTACTTTCACATCGCTTAGTGAAGCCACACGGCATTAATCTTAATGGAATTTTTGCCTTACTCCCAAACGTTGCCTGGACCAATAAAGGCCCTATCGATTTAAGCGAATTAGCTGAAAGACAATTAGCTGCACGCAGCACCGGTGAATTTCTTGAAGTAAAGTCGGTCGATAAATTCCCGCAAATGACAGACTACGTTGTGCCATCGGGCGTGCGCATTGCCGATGCATCACGCGTTCGCTTAGGCGCCTACATTGGTGAAGGCACAACCATCATGCATGAAGGCTTCGTTAACTTTAATGCCGGCACAGAAGGCACCTCTATGGTTGAAGGTCGTATCTCTGCAGGCGTCATGGTTGGCAAAGGCTCAGACTTAGGTGGTGGCTGTTCAACCATGGGCACCTTATCAGGCGGCGGTAACATTATCATTTCGGTAGGTGAAAACAGCTTAATCGGCGCCAATGCAGGCATCGGCATTCCATTAGGCGATCGCTGCACTGTGGAATCGGGTTTATACATCACCGCTGGTACAAAAGTGGTCATGCTGGATAGCGCCTACCAAGTCGTTAAAACAGTGAAGGCTCGCGAGCTTGCCAGCACAGCTGATCTGTTATTCAGACGCAATTCGACCAACGGACAAGTTGAGTGTTTAACCAATAAAACAGCGATTGAGCTAAATGAAGCACTTCACGCGAATAACTAAGCCAGCGTAACAAACATCAAATTTATAGGGTGTGCTCGCGCACCGAAATGTTATAGCACCTAAAACATGGTGCGCAAGCGCACCCTATATGCATAACCACACTTACTTCAGTATGCTTGTTGGTGATTATTTGATGCTATATATGCTTTTTATAATATTTAAGTAAGTACCATTGTTTTTGAAACCTTCTACCTATAAAGCAAAGAGAACCTAGCATGGCTGAGCAATTAAGCAACACCCTTCTTCTGGCACAAAAACTGATCCAGCAAAAATCAGTCACTCCTGAAGATGCAGCTTGTCAGGAAATCATAATGGCGCATTTAACGCCCCTGGGGTTTTCTGGTGAAACCATGCAATTCGAAGAAGTCACCAATCTGTGGGCTAGAAAAGGCAATACCGGTCCGGTGCTGGCCTTTGCCGGTCATACCGACGTGGTGCCTACAGGGCCTTTAAACCAGTGGACTTATCCGCCTTTCGAGGCTGTAATTCAAGATGGCATGCTGCATGGTCGAGGTGCGGCTGATATGAAAGGCAGTTTGGCTGCTTTTATTACCGCCTGTGAACGCTTTTTAGAAAAGCATCCCAATCACAAAGGCTCAATTGCTTATTTAATTACCAGCGACGAAGAAGGCCCGGCCAAAAATGGCACCGTAAAAGTGATTGAAACACTAGAAGCCAGAAACGAAAAAATGGATTGGTGCCTCGTCGGTGAACCCTCAAGTACAAAAACATTGGGCGATGTTATTAAAAATGGTCGCCGTGGCTCGCTGAATGGCAAATTAACAATCAAGGGTAAGCAAGGACATGTTGCCTACCCGCATCTTGCGAATAATCCAATACACATTGCCATGCCTGCCCTTAATGAACTTTGCGACATTAGCTGGGATAAGGGAAATGAGTTTTTTCCGGCAACATCATTTCAAATTACCAATTTCAATTCCGGCACGGGCGCGACCAATGTCATTCCTGGCACGGTTGATGTACTGTTTAACTTCCGTTTTTCAACAGAATTAACCGCTGAACAGTTAAAAACCAGCGTTCACACTATTCTTGATAAACATCAACTGGCCTACGATTTGGAATGGAATTTAAGTGGCGAACCTTTTCTAACCCCTGCAGGCCCTTTAGTCGATGCAGCGGTAAAATCGATTCGCGAAATCAAAGGTATTGAAACAGAACTGTCTACTTCTGGCGGTACCTCTGACGGACGTTTTATTGCACCGACTGGCGCACAGGTGCTCGAATTAGGCCCCTTGAATGCAACCATCCATCAAATTGATGAGCATGTTAGCGTAAAAGATTTAGATGACTTATCTGACATGTATGAAGCAATCCTTGTTGACTTACTCGCATAAGTGATCCCGAATGAAACATGCGCTTATTTGTCCTGTTTGTGCCAATGATTTATCTATTGATAAGGCATCTATCGCCAAACATAAGAGCCTATCCTGCTCTCAAGGACATCTATTTGATTATGCAAAACAAGGTTATCTGAACCTGCTCCTTAGCCAGCATAAAAAAAGTAAACATCCAGGTGACACATTAGAAATGGTGCAAGCGAGAACACATTTTCTAGACAGCGGCTTCTATGATTCTATCAGTGATTTCCTGATCCATGAATGTATCGAAAAAAACCTCCCCAGCCTATCAAGAAAATCACACACCGCTGAGCCATTCCAAACCTTCAGATTCTGTGATTTAGCCTGCGGTGATGGTTTTTATACTCAGAGAATACACAACTACTTAGCCCAAAAGTTGACAGATATTAACGGTTACCTTGATATAGCGAGTGCAGGAATAGATATATCAACACCTGCCATAAAAGCAGCCTGCCATAGAAGCAAAGATATCCAATGGCTGATCTCAAGCCTAGCCCGCACCGCGCTCGCAGATAACTCTCAAGATCTGGTCACAGGCCTTTTTTTTCATTTTGATTTAACTGAGATTAAGCGCATTCTGAAACAAGATGCATGCTTTATTATGGTAACAACCGGCCCAAGCCACCTGATCGAACTTCGAGAAAAAATATACGACACGCTAAAAGAAGAAAAAATTAAAGATTTCAGCCTGATGAGTAAGGGCCTTCAACATACAAAAACCTTAACACTCAAAACACAGAAAAATTTAAGTTCAAGCACAGACATTCTATCGCTACTTACCATGACGCCCCACTACTGGCGCTGTACGCAAGAAAAGAAACACAAGCTCGAGTTACTAACAGAGCTTAATGTTACCCTAGACATTCAGTTTGATATATTCACTAACAGCTATACACTTTAAAATACTATGCACTATGTTAAAAATGTATCATCCCTATGTTAACTAAGAAAAAAATCACCAAGAAACATCAAGTATATTATTTTAAATATTTTACTCTCAGTGCAATTTTATTCTTAGTCAGTTTAGGAGCGGTACTCTATGTAAACTTACTATTACCGCCTTCTGAAAAGCAAGAGATGCTAGCACTCGCAGGTCTTATATTAAGTATACCCAGTGGTTTATTAGCTTTTTATTGCTATCTACGCTTATTATTTTCTCGCTTACAACACTTTATGGACCAGTAACATGAAAACACCCGACATTGAAATTTATGTCAAAAATGCCGACATCGCAGAGATAGTAAACTGGCTAGAGAAAAGTTTTTCAGATGTCAAAATCCCTGTGCATGCTGAAAAAATCTTCGCAAAAGGGAATGCAATAAGAGCTACCGTAATCAATGATGATGAATCAACAGAACTGATCATCACACCTCAAGCGTCTGGCAAAGCCTTTAGCAGTATTTGGTTCAAACAGAATATAACAAATTGGGTTGATGATGAGAGCTGTGCGCTCAGTCTATTAACGGAAGCGGAGGTTGAGGTTCGTTGCTCAGCGTCTGGCTGGACAGAAGACGAAGAAGAACAAAGCGAACAATGGTTGTTACTGACAAGAGACGAGAAAAAATTAATTAACTGGGGGTAGTGTTTAAATTTCTGAGATAAGAAAATGCGCTCACTGAGCATTGCCTGCACTGAGCTCGCCGAAGTGTCGAAGGGGTTATTAAATTAAACTCAGTGTTTCAACAAACACATTTCGACGGGGCTCAATGAGCGGGTAATATACTCAATGAGCGTAAATTATCTCGCTCCCTGAGCCCCGTCGAAGGAAAACTACTTAACTACGGACACGTTATCTGCTTGCTTACCTTTATCTCCGTCACTCAGGTCAAATCTGACTAACTGACCTTGACGCAAAGAACGTCTGCCATGACCTCTGATCGAGCGAAAGTGCACAAAGACGTCTTCACCGGCATCTGTTGTGATAAAACCAAAGCCTTTATTCACATTGAACCATTTTACGCTTCCAGACTCTGAACCTTCTGGGCCTTCCGAGCCATCAGAACCTTCGGAATCATTAGAATAGGTGGAGCCTGATTTATTTCCAGCTGCCGCAATTGTTGAAATCAAAGAGGCTGCCATAAAAATCAACCAGGCAACAATATAAAAAGTGGCACCTTGATCACTGGAGACAAAAGAACTTGCACTTAAACCATTCGGTAATGAACCAGAAAACTGAGTCGCTATCAGTAATAGATAAGGGAAAGGTAAAGCAACAATTGCACTTACAAGGAGTTTTTTAG
>JBFJZQ010000211.1:0-6049 GCA_041622015.1 Oleiphilaceae bacterium | reverse complement strand
GCTCAACGTGCGATAATTGCGCTCCCTGAGTCTGTCGAAGGGCTGTTCAATTTAACTCCGCATTTCATCAAGAACGTTTCGACGGGCTCAACGTGCGATGACTGCGCTCCCTGAGTCTGTCGGAGGGCTGTTCAATTTAACTCCGCATTTCATCAAGAACGTTTCGACGGGCTCAACGTGCGTGAAATTTAAATCGTTAAACCGCCGTCGACAACAATACATTCACCCGTTGTATAAGTGCTTGCTTTGGATACCAGATATAAAACCGTACCTGCCATTTCATCTGGTTCAGCATGTCGGTGCATAGGAATCATCTGCATCGCCGCTTTATGCATATGTTCATTGCTGAATAACGCACCCGCAAATTTGGTTTTGGTCAAACCAGGAAGTAAGGCATTACAACGAATACCCAAGGGTGCACATTCTTTCGCAAAGGCTTTGGTCATATTGATCACCGCGGCTTTGGTGATGGAATAGATGCCTTGCATCATGCCTGGCTGAAGGCCGTTTACCGAAGCGGTATTGACGATTCGGCCGCCGCCGTTTTTCTTCATTAATTTGCCCGCCTCGACAGACATAAAGAAGTAGCCACGAATATTTACGTCCACCGTTTTATCGTAAGCCGCTAAATCTGTATCCAGAATATGTCCAAAATAAGGATTAGCTGCAGCATTATTAATCAGTATATCCAAACGCCCATGCTTTGCTTCAATGGTTTCAAATGTTTGTCTAATCTGCTCCATATCTCCAACATGACAGGCTAGTGCTTCGGCAGAACCACCCGCTGCGATAATGGCATCTGCCACGACTTGGCAATCTTCTACTTTACGACTAGACACAATAACGTGTGCGCCCTGCTCGGCTAACAATTTCGCAATCGACTCGCCAATACCACGGCTGGCGCCTGTCACTAAGGCAATATCACCGGTTAAATCAAATAAATTTGTAGACATACTTCCTTCCTATCTTATTGAGTTACCTTATAGGGTGCGCTTGCGCACCGAATGGACATTTTCAAATTGTTTCTGGTGCGCAAGCACACCCTATAAATAAAAAAACCTGCCTCTCATTTCTTAAATTTTTAAATCAAGCTATCGGGCACAACAACTACCTTACCTTTCACTTTTCTATCCAATACTTTCGCTATGGCATCATGGGTTTTTGACAGTGGGAAAACTTCATCTATTACCAGACTCACTTGCTGGTCTTTGTACCACGCAAATAGCTCCTGCATATTCTGCAAAAACACCATCGGTTCATGCATCACAAAGCTGCCCCAGAAAACCCCGATCACGCTATATTCTTTCACCAAGCTTAAGTTCACCGGCAAACTCGGAATACGCCCCGAGGCAAAGCCTACAACTAACAAGCGACCGTTACGCGCCATCGCTCTGGTGCAAGCATCAAAGGCATCACCACCGACTGGATCATAAACGACATCAGCGCCTTTGCCTCCGGTTGCCGCTTTCAGCGCATCCTTTAAATTAGCTGTGCTGTAATTTATTAACTCATCGGCACCATTTTCTTTAGCGATGGCGAGCTTCTCATCTGAAGAACAGACCGCTATTACTTTTGCGCCCAGCGCCTTACCGATTTGCACAGCCGCTAAGCCTGTACCACCTGCTGCGCCTAAGACAACCAGCGTTTCACCTTTCTTTAACTGTGCACGCTGTTTCAGCGCATGATGTGCTGTACCGTGAGCACACATTAAGTTTGCGGCATCGACATCGCTCATCACATCGCTGACAGAATCTGGAATCGGCATGACCATGCGCGCATTCACAATCGCTTGTTCGGCAAAACCACCGTAACTTTGACTGGTACAAATAAGACGCTGACCAAGCTTCAAATGCTTAACGCCTTCACCTAAAGCTTCGACTTCGCCGCAAAATTCCATACCGGGGATAAACGGTCTTTCGGGTTTCACTTGATATAAACCTTGCACCAACAAGCCGTCTGGAAAGTTGACGCCCGTTGCTTTTACCTTAACTCTTACTTCACCTTTACCAGGTTCTGGTAAGTCGACATCTTTATAGGCAAGCGTGTCGATGGGGCCGAACTCTTCACATACTATTGCTTTCATTTTCTTATCCTGTATTCGTTTTAGCCAAATTGAGTAAGCATTCGTTTAGGCTTCTGTTTTGATCACACCCAAAGCAGCCATCGCCAAAGGAGCGACATAAGCTCCAACCTTCATCGCTTCTTTGTTCGAAGCATTGCCATCATGAGCGCGCTTGGCGACACCCTGAGCAATCGCAGCCAACCTAAAGAAACTAAAAGCAAGATAGAACGCCCAGTGATCAATTTTTTCGATCCCCATACGTTCACAGTATTTCGCGACATAGGCTTTTTCAGAAGGGATACCTAAGTCATCCCGTTTAATTCCCGCTAAACCACTCATGGTGCCCGACTTACGTTTGCTACCAGCAGGACTACCCGGCATTCTTAATTGCATGCACTGATAGGCTAAGTCTGCAAAGGGGTGACCTAAGGTCGATAATTCCCAATCCAGTACGGCAATTATTTTTGCTTCATCAGGAGAGAAAATCATATTGTCTAAACGAAAATCGCCATGGACCAAGGAAACACGACCATCGTCTTCAGGCATGTTTTTTTCGAGCCAATCAATTAACTGATCCATTGCTGGAATAACATCTATTTCAGAGGCTTTGTATTGTGTCGTCCAACGTGAAAGTTGGCGCTCGAAGTAGTTACCCGGCTTACCATAATCCGCTAAACCAACTGCGTCTAAATCAACACTATGAATAGCGGCTAACACGGTTCCCATCTGTTCATATGCTTGAGTACGCTCATCATTGGAAGCTAATTCTGATAGCGCCGCATCCCAAAAGATGCGACCTTCGCACAGTTCCATCACGTAAAACATCGAACCAATGATTTCTCGGTCTTCACACAAGTGATAAACCTTAGGCACAGGTACATCGGTATTAGCTAGTGCTTGATAGACCTTAAATTCCCGATCAACCGCATGAGCCGACTTCAATAGCTTCCCCGGTGGCTGACGCCTTAATACATAGTGCTGTGTCGCCGTTTCTAGTTTGAAGGTTGGATTTGATTGCCCCCCTTCAAACTTAGTGGCCTGTAAACCTTGGCTACCATCAAAGCCTTCAACGTGATCAGCTAAATAACTTGCGAGCTTTACAAGATCTAATTCTTCAACTGCTTGCGTCATGATTGCTTCCTTTTTCTACTCACTTTTCTTATTAAATTCGAAAACGTCTTATTAAATTCAAGAACATCTGATTAAACTCAAGAACGCGCTTTCATCATTGCTTTAGCTGAATAACCAGCTGCGACACCGCGACCAAGTTGCATCATATGCACTTGATCCGGGCCGTCGGCCAGGCGAATTGAGCGCGCCATCTGGTAAGCTTGTGCCAAGAAAAAGTCCTGACTTAAGCCGGCCGCACCGTGAATTTGCATTGAGCGATCAATCACCGTACAGGCCATTTGTGGTGCAATAATTTTGATCATCGCGATCAAATCTTTTGCACCTTTGTTGCCTAAGCGGTCCATCTGATCCGCTGCTTTTAGTGTTAATAAGCGCGCCTGTTCAATTTCACAATAAGACTTGGCGATATCTTCGCGCACCGAGCCCTGCTTACTTAGAGGCTTACCGAAAGCAATGCGCTGCTCTGCTCGAACCGACATCATTTCCAGTGCACGTTGAGCGGCACCAATTAAACGCATGCAATGATGAATACGGCCAGGCCCTAAGCGCCCTTGAGCAATCTCGAAACCCCGACCTTCGCCAAGCAGAAGATTCGACGCGGGTACGCGAACATTTTTGAACAGAATTTCGGCATGGCCTTCTGGGGCATCGTCATTACCGAAGACTTTCATTGGGCGTACAATTTCAACACCTGCAGTATCAATAGGCACCAGAATCATGGATTGTTGTTTGTGACGATTTTCGTTGTCCGGGTCGGATTTCCCCATCACAATTAAAATTTTACAACGCGGGTCACAAGCGCCAGAGATGTACCATTTACGACCATTGATCACATAGTCATCACCCTCACGCTTAATCAATGTTTGGATATTGGTGGCGTCGGATGAGGCGACATCCGGTTCGGTCATCGCAAAAGCAGAGCGAATTTCACCGGCCAACAAAGGCTTCAACCATTTCTCTTTATGCTCTTCGGTGCCGTAACGAACAAGCACCTCCATGTTGCCGGTATCAGGTGCGCTGCAATTAAAGATCTCGGAAGCAAAGCGACTTTTACCCATTAATTCAGCCAAGGGAGCATACTCAAGATTGCTTAGACCAAAGCCATCATCACTGTCAGGCAAAAATAAATTCCATAAACCTTCTGCTTTTGCCAAGGCTTTTAATTCTTCTATTTGAGGCGGAATGCTCCAGCGATTTTCTGCATTTTCAATGGCTTCATTTAGCTCGTTTTCAATTGGGAATAAATGCGCTTCCAAGAAGCCTTCGACTCTTGCGATTAGATCTTTAACTTTTTCAGAGTATTCGAAATTCATGGTAATTCCCCGTAATAAATAGGTCTTGTTAACGAGCTTTATAGGGTGCGCTTGCGCACCATGTAAGCTGTGATGTAAAGGATGGTGCGCAAGCACACCCTATAAGTTAATACCGTATGACTTGGTAGTGATGAATTCATTATAGGCACGCAACAAAACATCATTGAAGTTTATTTTACTTATTGATCATAATAGCTTTCAGTGATAGTTTGTTTTGATCATTAAGACAGCAATTATTAAGACAGCCACAAAGCGATGCCCAGCATGAATCTTCATAAAATCGATTTAAATTTATTTATTGTTTTTGATGTTATTTATCGAGAAAGAAACTTAACTAAGGCCGCTGAATCATTACACATAACCCAACCAGCTGTCAGTAATTCTCTGAACCGATTACGACAAGCCTTTAACGACAGGCTATTCATCCGCCAGTCTGGCAATATGGTGCCTACTCCGCTTGCCGAAAATATTGTAGATCGCGTAAGAGCAGCACTAGGGCAACTAGAAAGCAGCATCACCGAGCACGATGACTTCGACCCCTTAGTGTCGAAAAAGAAATTTTCCTTTGCGATGAACGACACCTCAGAGTCTTACCTTCTGCCTTTATTGATGGCGCATTTGGAAGAGACGGCACCGCACATTTCAATTGAAAGTTTTGCAATTCCAAGGCATGAGATAGCACGAGAGTTTGCTGCGGGGGAATTGGATTTTGCGCTGGATGTGCCGCTTATCAATGAACCACACTTAACCAACGTACCCCTTTTGGCTGACCGCTTTGTGTGTGTCGCACGACATGGCCACCCTGCACTAAAAGGAAAAAAACTCAGCATGGATAACTATTTATCTCTGCCACATATTCATATTTCAAGCAGAAGAAAAGGGCAAGGCCCGATTGACTTATATTTAAATAAACTCGGCCTTCAAAGAACGATACAACTAAGAGTGCAACATTCACGCGCTGCCCCCCCCATTGCGGCAAAAACGAATATGTTACTGACCATTCCTAAAACCTTAGCCCGCGAACACGACCTTCAAATATTTGATCTCCCCTTCGAACTACCCAATATTGACTGGCATTTGTATTGGCCGGCGAGTCATAACACAGACAAAGCACATACCTGGATGCGTGAAAGTATTCTTTCTTTGCTTTAAATTTTTTCTGAATACGAGGTAATCACTGCGAAGCTCTATCGTGTTCGAGTTAAAATATTTATATAATAACGCCCATCTTAAATTCGAATACAAGGATGAAGTGTATGTCAATCAAAGTGCCATTCTCGATTAGTTTTGCATGGAAAAAACAGCTATTTTACATCAGCATATCTAGTCTATTACTCGCTGGTTGTGGCGGCTCAGACTCTGACGATAAGTTTCTTGGTGGAAGTAATGATATTAATGTTGCACTTGCCAGCAATGGTGCCAGCGCAACAGCTACTTATGATAATGGTTCTGCGCCAAATGTAATTGATGGCGACCCGACCGCGGCAACGGATTGGGCTGGAATTGTGAGTGGCGATTCAGTTCAGATTAATTTTGGTCAACT
>JBFJZQ010000210.1:0-6084 GCA_041622015.1 Oleiphilaceae bacterium | reverse complement strand
GCCCTTCGGCGGGGCTCAGGGAGCGGAATGTTGGCTTAGGAATCGAATCTGGTGCTTCAAAGCGCTATTAGTTTTTAAAAAATATAAGGTGAGCAGTTTATGATTCAGGATACGGTTTTTGGCTTACATGCCGTAGAAGCCTTAGCGTTAAAAGAACCTGAAAGTATTGTCGAGATTAAAATTCAAGAAGGCAGGGAAGACAAGCGGCTAAATAAACTACTTGGTCTACTGCAAGCAAAATCAATCAGCTATACCCAAGTTCCTCGTAAAGAATTAGACAAACTCGTGTCTGGCAGGCATCAAGGCGTCGTGGCTATTGTCAAAGCCGAGACAGTTAAAGATGAAGGCGATTTAGAGGATATTTTAAATGGTATTACTGGCTCATCATTTCTGCTTATTTTAGATGAAGTGACTGACCCGCATAATTTGGGAGCTTGCCTTAGGTCGGCTGACGCAGCCGGTGTGCATGCTGTCATTGTACCGAAAGATAATTCCGCACCCTTAAACTCTGTAGCAAAGAAAGTAGCCTGTGGGGCAGCAGAAAACATACCGCTTATTCGCGTTACAAATTTAGCGAGGACCATGAAATGGCTGCAAAATTATGGCATCTGGATTACCGGCGCAGCCGGCGAAGCTCAACAAAGTATTTATCAAACAGACTTTAAAGGCTCTATCGCTTTGGCAATGGGGGCTGAAGGAAGCGGTCTTCGCCGTTTAACGCGTGAACATTGTGACCAATTGACCAAAATACCGATGCAAGGCTCTGTGAGTAGTTTAAATGTATCGGTGGCGACTGGCATTTGCTTATTTGAAGCCTTACGGCAGCGTTCATAAATTCACTATCTGGGAAAGCTATCTTAATGAGTGTACCGAGTTTAGAAATTAAAAATTTTCATAAACGCTTTGGTGAATTAGAAGTGCTTAAAGGGGTATCAATCACGGCCAACAAAGGCGATGTGATTGCCATTCTGGGTTCCAGTGGTTCAGGTAAAAGTACCTTATTGCGTTGTATCAATTTATTAGAAATGCCTGAAGAAGGGGATATCAGTGTTGCCGGTGAGAAAATACACCTTGATCAAAAAAGTAAAAAATCCAATAAAGGCATGGATAAGAAACAAATCGATCGCTTAAGAACACATCTGGGGATGGTTTTTCAAGGCTTCAATCTTTGGCCGCATAAAACGGTATTGGAAAATGTAATCGAAGCGCCAATACATGTATTGAAAAAGCCGAAAGCTGCCTGCATTGAAGAAGCAAAAACGATTCTTGAAAAAGTTGGTTTGAATGAGCGAGCAGATTATTACCCTAGTCAATTATCGGGTGGACAAAAACAACGTGTGGCTATTGCAAGAGCATTGGCTATGAACCCGGATGTTTTATTATTCGATGAGCCTACCTCTGCACTCGACCCCGAATTAGTCGGAGAAGTATTAAGAGTAATGCAAAATTTGGCTGAAGAGGGCAGGACGATGTTAGTGGTCACTCATGAAATGGGTTTTGCACGCGAAGTCGCTTCAAGGGTGATCTTTATGCACCAAGGCCAGATTGAAGAAGATGGTTGTCCGTCGGTGGTGTTTGATAACCCGACTTCACCAAGATTTAAACAATTTCTTTCCAATATCTATAAATAACGATATATTTTTGTCTCGCAGGTCTGGTTTATCGTTAGTGTTATATGCAGGCTAAGCCAAATAGCGACGCGAGAAATTACTTCAAATGACTATACTAGGATCATAATGATGATGAAATTTTCTACTCGAATTTTACTTGCCTTATTAGCCACGGGTTCAGTTTATTGCCAGGCTGAAACATTAAAAATGGGAACTGAAGGCGCATATGCACCCTTCAATTTAGTTAACCAGAAAGGCGAACTGGAAGGTTTTGATATTGATATCGGCAATGCATTATGTGCTGAAATGAAAGTTGAGTGCGAATGGGTAACGGCTGACTGGGATGGCATTATCCCTGCGCTAATGTCTAAAAAATTCGATACGATCGTAGCGTCCATGTCGATTACCGATGAGCGCAAGCAAAAAATAGACTTCACGAATAAGTACTATACAAGCCCCGTGAAATTTGCAGCGCCAAAAGGCTCAAAAGTAGAGATCTCTGCCGAAGGTTTAAAAGGTAAAGTGATTGGCGTGCAAGGCAGTACGGTCACTGAAAACTTTGTAAAAGGTATGTTTGGTAAAGTTGCAGAGATTAAAGCCTACGGAGCTCAAGATGAAGCAAATTTAGATTTTGTCTCAGGACGCGTTGATTTAATCGCTGCAGATTCGTTTGTACTCTATGACTTTCTTGCCAGCAAAGACGGCAGTTTTGCAGAAGCAAAAGGCCCTGATTTCGATGACCCTAAATACTTGGGTGAAGGTATAGGTATTGGCGTTCGTAAAGGTGACGATAAGCTTAAAGCGCGTTTGAATAAGGCGATTAAAGCCATTCGCGCCAATGGAACTTATCAGAAAATCAATGAAAAGTACTTTGCATTTGATGTCTATGGTGCCGAGTAAGTACTAGGCAAACTATTTTGGTGAAGTATTGTTATGCTTTACTTCATCAAAATAACTCAGATTTAAAAGCTTCAAAAGGGTATTCGTGTTTGATCTAGATGGCTATGCGCCAATAATTATTGCAGGTATTAAAAATACCTTAATGGTCGGCCTAAGTGCCATGTTCTTGGCAATTATTTTTGGGCTTATCGGTGCGTGGGCGAAAACTGCTTCTAACTTGATGGTTCGTGGTTTTGCAAATACCTACACCACAGTCGTGAGGGGTGTGCCCGAACTTATCCTTCTGTTACTTTTTTATTATGGCTTCCCGCAGCTAGTTCAAGATTTGGCTGAATCATTTGGCTATGAACTAACGGTGGATCTAAACCCCTTTCTTGCCGGCACGCTGACCATCGGGTTTATCTACGGGGCTTTTTGCACCGAAGTGTTTCGGGGAGCTTTTGCCTCTATACCGCCCGGTCAGGCGGAATCCGCGAAAGCCTTAGGTATGTCAGAAGCACTAATGTATCGGCGAATACTTCTACCCCAAGTGATGTTTTATGCCTTACCGGGTTTAGGAAATGTTTGGTTGGTACTCATAAAAGCGACAGCGCTGATATCGATTATTCAACTCGATGAGATTATGCGCATGGCAAAAATTGCCGCGAATGCGACACGCGAACCCTTCACAGCATACTTCTTAGCCTCATTGCTGTTCTTGGCGATTACAGTCGTATCTATGGTCGGGCAGCATTATCTAGAAAAGAAATGGTCTAGGGCGGGGGCTCATTAATGAATTTTGACATGTTAATGAGTTATACGCCGCGCTTGTTAGAGGGATTATGGATAACCTTGGGTATTACGGGGCTATCTGTTTTGATTGGTTTGATTTTAGCCGTGCCCGTTGCACTTATGCGTTTATCCTCGTTTAAAATACTTCAGTGGCCTAGCTACTTTTTTGTGTTTTATTTTCGAGGTACGCCACTACTGGTTCAGCTTTTTCTGGTTTATTACGGCAGTGGTCAGTTCCGAGTTGAGCTCACTGAATTAGGCTTGTGGAGTTATTTCAGAGAAGCTTATTTCTGTGCCGTATTTACCTTAACCTTAAATACCTGTGCTTATACCGCAGAAATATTACGAGGAGCTATTCAATCTGTACCTAAGGGTGAAGTGGAAGCCGGCCGAGCATGCGGTATGTCGGGCGCTTTATTATATAGACGTATAATTTTACCCAGTGCGCTCAGAAGTGCCTGGCCAGCTTACGGCAATGAAGTTATCTTCCTTATGCAGGCTTCTTCGTTAGTCAGCATTATCACCTTGTTAGATTTGACCGGCGTGGCTCGACGTATAATTTCGGAGACATTTGCTGTCTATGAAGTGTATTTGCTTATTGCTGGCATCTATTTAGCCATCACCTACTTGTTGGTGTTCATTTTTAAACGCATAGAAGTTTATTTGCAACGCCATACCCAAAGCATGTCTTAAGTCCTCATCTTCCTCTTTATCTTCAGGTTAGGTTGTTTATGAAAGCTTCACCTTTGCTCGTTAATGGCATGTTAGTGCTTGTTGCTTTTCTTTGGGGTATTGGCTTCGCGCCCCAACGTTTGGGAATGGAAACCTTGGATGCCATGGCATTTAATGCCTGGCGCTTTGGTTTCGGCGCCCTCAGTTTGATACCGGTTTTCTTTTTAATAGGCCTTAAAATTTCTGAATTCAAACAAACTAAGGTGATTCTGGGTGGCTTTGTATTAGGCGTATTACTCTGTGCCGGTGCAGGCTTACAGCAAATTAGTATTGGTATGACAAAGTTAGCTAATGTTGCCTTTATCACCGGTTTTTATGTGATCTTAGTGCCGGTGCTCGGCCTATTTATAGCGCATCGTTACCCACTAGTGACATGGGTTGGTGGCTTGCTTGCCTTAGTGGGCTTGGCATTATTATCAGGTTTTACCGGTGAATTAAGTATAACGGATGTTGGCTTGCAGGGAGATTTATTAGTTTTGATTGGAGCATTATTCTGGGCGCTACATCTTTTAGCCATTACTCATTATGTCTCAAGATTCAATCAGTTTGCCCTGGCATTTTATCAGTTTGTTTTTTGCGCACTCATCAGTGCAGGCTTTAGTCTTGCTTTTGAAGAGCGGGTCATGCCGTCAGGAAATATGGGATATGTATGGGCTTTGGTAAACGGAATTATCGTGGTTGGAATTGCTTACACACTACAAGTAATCGCATTAAAACAAGCTAAACCTTTTGTGGCTGCCGTGATCTTTTCCCTAGAGTCAGTCTTTGGTGCCTTAGTGGGCTATTGGTTTTTTGATGAAGTGTTAGGCTTGTATGGCATGATGGGGGCATTTTTGATGTTATTCGGTTGTATACTGTCTCAATGGCCGGAAAAAGACAAAGAAGAAGCGCATCCACAAACGCTTGTTTAGAGGCTAATGGTATTAGAGGTCGGTGTTGAAAAAAAATTTAGTAAATTTCGTCACAGGAAGCACTTCCTGTGGCTTCTTTTGACAACATTTGTTTTAAGTTCTACTAGAATTAAATATTAATTTTTGAGTTTGAGCGTCCAGCCAACTCTAACAATCATGCCTATAAAATCATTTAAACCAGAAAACTTAAAACTAAAATGGAGAAATAATGGAATACAAAGTCGTTATCTATCAAGAAGGAATGTTAGGATCTTTGGTATTGGGTGGTTCTAAAGTTAACCCAATAAAATTCACTGATTTCTTAAATAAAAATGCCCAGGAAGGTTGGAGAGTTCAAACGATGGAAAAAGATGTTCGACGAATGTTACTTTTTTAGAAAAGAGAGGCATACGTTGTGATATTAGGGCGTGAGAAATGAAATATGGCTCTATAGTGTGTACTTTGTTGTTTGTGCTGGGGGTATTCTTAACCCTAGGGCAAATGTGGTTCGGTATGTTTGAACCAGAGCTATTCTGGAAGCTTTTCATTACGCTTGTTGCTTTTTTCATTATCGCTTTAGCTATCACTTTGGTGTTCAAAGAATATCTAAGTGAAAAAGAAATGAAAAAGAAAGGTTATATCGATTAGGTTCCACAAAAGGCGCTCAGGTAATACTTAGTCTATCTCAGCGCCGCTTAATCTAACTTTAGTCTTAATTTTTTAACAATAATAAAAAAAACACGCCTGGGATTGTTGTGTTTTAACTTCTAGCTATTTTTTCAGAAAAATATCTTTAGGTTTCACTTCAGGTGCTCGGGTATATCCCAAAATTCTCTAGAAGATTCTGTAATGGCATCGGAACGGCTGATGCCAATATCCTTCAATTGATCGCTATCAAGTTGCGACAGTTGCTGGCGCTGTCTTGCTACCATTTTTGCTACGCGATACCGTTTCATCAATGTCTTACAAAGCCGCATGATATCCCGCACTGAAAGTAATTTAATCTTCATAGGTAGACGAATAGTTAAGTTATTCAATGGCATGGTCGCTTTCCTTGTTTGTGATGGATTGGCTTCGTGTTTTTTAGCTTGAATGTACTTTACGAGAAATACTTGGATCGTTACAGATTCAGATGCTATTTTATATGGGCATAACAGTTGAGTCTTATTCTGGTCTGTTAT
>JBFJZQ010000209.1:0-6100 GCA_041622015.1 Oleiphilaceae bacterium | reverse complement strand
CAATGGATCTATCTTGACCGTCGTACTCAATTCCGCGTAAAGCTGTAAAGATATCTTCTCGACTTAAAACATTTCCAGCATTACTGGATAACAACCAAAGTAAATCAAACTCAGCACTCGTTAAATCAATACTTTCATCGTTTAACCAAGCTTCTCGCATTGAACTATCCACTACAAGATTATTAAAAGTCAATCTAGTAGACCCACTAGGACTAGCAGCTTGCGCTGACAATGCTGCTGCATTATCCATGTGCTCATTAATACGACGAAGTAGCGCTCTGATTCTAGCCAACAACACTCTAGGACGGACAGGCTTAGACATATAATCGTCAGCCCCCATTTCCAAACCCAGAACCTGATCAAGATCATCAGTTCTTGCTGTTAACATCAAAATCGGTCCATTATAATTTGGACGCACTTTTCGACAGATAGATAAACCATCTTCTCCTGGCAGCATTAAATCTAAAACGACTAGATCAGGCTTTTCTGATGTAATTCGCTCTACTGCATGAGTACCATTTGCTTCAACTGAGACAACAAGGCCATTACTCTCAAGATACTCTTTAGTCAGATCAGCTAAACGCTCATCATCTTCGACGATTAAAATTCGCCATGCTTCATTTTGCTCTGCAACATCCATCGGTATAATCTTACCTTAGTGAGTCTGATGTTAAAAAATTACAATATGTACCCAGTCATTACTGAAGTCATTGCAATTGTTACTATGTAAACTTAAGTATATATGCAGATTTCAAATTCACATGAAAAATTAAATATTTTTTGTGCCTAGTTCAAATTTTATCAAAAAAACTGATTATTCAGCCTTCAATACCGAGCACGTCATCTTTATCAGCATCACGAATACTGACCACTTCAAGGTCAAATACTAAAGTGAGTCCTGCCAGCGGATGATTTGCATCAACGGTTACAACATCCGACTTAACATTTATTACTTTTACCACCTTGGCTTCACCACCGGTATTCGTCTGAAATTTCATACCTACTAATATGTCATCGACGCCATCAAAAGCACTTACATGCATTTCTGAAACTAGCTCAGGTAAATGCCTCCCATATGCTAATTCTGGCGGAATGGTCACTTCAAGCAAGTCACCGACATTTCTGCCGATCACTGCTTTTTGAATCCCTTCAATTACCTGCCCGGAGCCTTCAATAAAAGTCATCGGCTGACCACCTTCGGAGGAATCAACAACCTCCCCGAGAGCATTCTTCAACCAATAATTAACAGTATAAACTTTTTTATTACGCATAAAACAACCTTATTTAGATCTATTTTCCAACCAATCTGCACTGATACTCCAGGTATTTTCCGGCGCCCTACTTCCTGCAAATACACCGGCATGCCCACCGGGCACCACACAAAATTGTTTATCTTCAGAAGAAACAATATCTAACACTTTTCTTGCCGCCAGAACACTGACTAACTTATCCGCATCACCCGCGAATGCTAAAATTGATGACTGTATACGACTAAACTCCGCTTTAGCCTTTCCCACCTTCATCTTCCCCGAGGCCATTTTATTATTCAGCATCATATTGACGGACATCTCGCGAATAGTCTCGCCAGGATAATCCACCATATCATCGAACCACTGACTCATCGTGAGGCTTTCTTCAAGATAATCACGATCCCAAAGATTCAAAAATTTCTCGAATGAACTGATCACAAGCCCCATAGGGTTAGTCATTTTAAACACTAACGAAGAAGTCCAGCCAGGCACATGAAAATATCTGGCAGGTAAATCCAACAATGAAAAATTCAGAATACTTGAGATGGTTTGCGCTGGCTGATAAATCGCAGACAATACCTTACCAGCCACACCACTTTGATGCATATCAACAGGGCTAGCCACCGTGATGAGATTTTTGACACATTCATCATTTGAAGTAGCAAGATACATAAGTGATATGAGTCCACCCATGCAATAGCTAAATATAGATAACTCTTTTTGCTTACTACAATACCTTACTGAGTCTAAGGCTTTAGGCATCCAATCCATAACATATGTTTCTAGGGACAAGTCTGTATGATCCGCCGTCACATCCCCCCAATCTATTAAGTAGACATCAAAACCTTTGGCAAGAAAGTACCTAACAATACTTCTATGAGGCATTAAATCAAAGATCATAGATGTTGCCGCCAAGGGTGGTATTAAAACCACAGGTATACGGTGACGACTTTCATTGACTTTAATTTTCTGCCCAGAGATCTCAATTTCTGACTCTTTTAAGGGATGATAATGTCGAACAGACATAATTCCTTCTGAAAGAATCTCATCATAAGGACTTAAGTTTGAAACGATAAAGTTTTCAGCAAACACATATTGCTCAATGCCATTTAATACCGACCAAAAAAGCTTGTCGGTAAACCCTAACTTACTTTTTTTCATTACTACCTCTTCAAGAAGCGACATAGCTACTAACAAATTTATAGGTCATTAAAACAAAAAAACCCAGCAGTTGCTGGGTTTTTTGAAAGCAAGTCGATTAGCCTGCCAAGAATTTAATCATAACACCTGCAGCAACGGCAGAACCAATAACACCTGCTACGTTTGGCCCCATCGCATGCATTAATAAGAAGTTTTGAGGATTATTATCCAACCCAACTTTATTTGACACCCTTGCAGCCATCGGTACAGCAGAAACACCCGCTGAGCCAATTAATGGATTTATCTTATTTTCACTAAATACATTCATTAATTTCGCCATCAAAACACCTGTAGCCGTACCAACCGCAAAAGCAGCCATACCCAGGAACAAGATGCCCAATGTTTGCAAGTCCAAAAACTTATCCGCACTTAACTTTGAACCAACCGAAAGCCCTAAGAATATTGTCACGATATTAATCAAAGCATTCTGGGCAGTATCAGATAAACGGTCCACAACCCCAGATTCTTTCATTAAATTACCCAGACAAAACATACCTAGAAGAGGCGCCGCGTCAGGCAACAAAAGAGCGACCAACACTAAAACGACTATCGGGAAAATAATTTTCTCGGTTTGCCCAACAGTCCTAAGTTGAACCATCTGGATTTTTCGTTCAGCTGCTGTAGTTAATGCATTCATTATTGGCGGCTGGATTACTGGTACCAAAGCCATATAAGAATAAGCAGCAACAGCAATTGCACCTAACAAATGAGGAGCCAATTGACTAGCCACAAAGATAGACGTTGGTCCATCTGCACCACCTATAATACCAATGGTTGCTGCCTCTTCTATTGTGAAAGACATCCCATCAATACCCATACTAGTCAAAAATGCTGCACCTAAAACAGTACCAAAAATACCGAACTGAGCGGCAGCACCCAACATTATCGTTTTAGGATTGGCTAGCATAGGACCAAAATCAGTCATCGCTCCAACACCCATAAATATAAGTAGAGGCCCTATCATCGAACCGATAACCACATTATAGAAGTTTTTAAGCATGCCATTAGCATAACCATAATCAGCCGCAACATTCTGCGCAGCTGCTAAAGCATTACTATCAGCACCTTTGTATGCTTCTTTAAAAGAATACAGAACTTCATCAGTAACAACCTGACCTGCCTCAAAAGGCACCTTTAAAGCTTCAGCAAGAGCAGCCAAAACCTCAGGCTTTTGAAAATGAAGAGCATTCTCAACTGCCGATAAAGCAAGACCAGCCTCAGGAATATTAGCCAAGATACCACCAAACCCAATTGGCAAAAGCAATAAAGGCTCAAATTTTTTCTTGATAGCCATATAGAGAAGGCAGAGACAGATCACGATCATCGCAAACTGCCCCCCAGTAATATTATATAGACCACTTCCGGTCCACAGATTTAGTATATTCTCCATTGATCGTGAACCCTTAATTAAAGATTTAGCAGCGTATCGCCAACTGCAACTGAATCACCCACCTTGACACTGATTGAACCAACAGTACCAGCACGAGGTGCACGAATTTCTGTTTCCATCTTCATAGCCTCAAGAATGATAAGCAACTCACCTTCCTCAACCTCTTCTCCTGGAGACACTAACACTTTAAAAATATTACCTGCTAAAGGTGCGGGAACTGGCTCACCACCACTTGCTGCTGGAGCAGCTGCAGTCGTTGCTGCTGCAGAAGAAGAACCACTAACAGGTACCATCCCTGTTATATCACCACCTACTTCAACCTCAACCACATATGATTGGCCGTTAACATTAATAGTGTATACACCCTTACTACCTTTTGAGGCTTTAACATCATCAGCTGAAGGAACAGGCTCAAAGGCATCCTTGTTTCCACGATTTTCTAGGAACTTTAATCCAATTTGTGGGAATAAAGCATAAGTTAAAACATCATCAACGACATCATCAGCAAGTTTGAAGCCAGTTTCAGATGCAGCTTTCTTAACTTCTGCAGTAAGCTTATCCATTTCAGGCTCAAGTAAATCACCAGGTCGACAAGTAATCGGCTCTTTACCATCAAGAACTCTCGCTTGAAGCTCCTTGTTATAAGCTGATGGCGCTGCGCCATACTCACCTTTCAGAATTCCGGCAGTCTCTTTAGAAATAGATTTATAACGCTCACCGGTAAGAACGTTAAGAACCGCTTGCGTACCTACAATCTGAGACGTTGGCGTTACAAGAGGAATGAAGCCTAGATCTTCACGAACACGAGGAATTTCAGCCAACACCTCATCAAACTTATCCGCTGCACCTTGCTCTTTAAGCTGGTTCTCCATATTAGTCAACATGCCACCCGGCACTTGAGCAATCAAGATTCGTGAATCCGTGCCACGAAGAGAACCCTCAAATTTAACATATTTTTTACGTACTTCTCTGAAATAAGCAGCGATCTCTTCCAACAGAGTTATATTTAAACCAGTATCACGCTCTGTACCCGCCAATGCTGCAACGACACTTTCTGTAGCTGTATGACCATAAGTCATAGACATTGAAGATATAGCCGTATCCACACGATCTATACCGGCTTCGACAGCCTTCAAGATAGTCATGTCTGAAAGACCCGATGTTGCATGCGCATGCAATTGCACTTCAAGACTTGTTTGCGCTTTCAAACGACTAACTAATTCAAATGCAGCATAAGGAGTTAAGGTACCCGCCATATCTTTAATGGCAATAGAGTCTGCACCTAAGTCTTCAATTTGTTTTGCTAACTGAACCCAGCTTTCAATTGTGTGAAACGGACTAGTTGTATAAGAAAGTGTACCTTGAGCATGCGCCCCATTGGCTTTAACAGCTTTCAATGCTCTATCCAAGTTGCGAGGATCATTCATCGCATCGAACACACGAAATACTTCTACGCCATTTTTAACGGCTCTCTCAACAAACTTATCTACAACGTCATCTGCATAATGGCGATAACCCAAAAGATTTTGCCCTCTTAACAGCATCTGCTGCTTAGTATTTGGCATCACTTTTTTTAATTCACGAATACGATCCCATGGATCTTCACCGATAAATCGAATGCAAGAATCAAATGTTGCGCCACCCCATGATTCAAGAGACCAGTATCCTACTTGATCTAGCTTTTCACCAATTGGGAGCATGTCATCAATGCGCATACGTGTAGCAAGGATAGATTGATGTGCATCACGAAGAACAACATCAGTAATACCCAGTTTTTTCTTTGAGTCAGTCATTATTTAAGCCTTCTTTAAAGGTTCAGTCTTTTTCCCGCTCACTTCTTTTGGTCTGAGCGATATTCAGCAACTGCAGCAGAGAGTACTGCCAACAATTGGGCATCGGATGATGCATTGTTTTTTTTAACTTTGGTTTTAGCAACAACAGGTTCAGGAGCAGGCAAATACTTTGATACCATTTTCGACATAATGCTTGTCAAAAAGACAAGAATTACCAAGAAAACAAAAACAAAGCCCATACCAACGACCATCAAGTTGATTGCATCTGACATTAGTTCAGACATATTGTGACTACCTACTATCTGTTGGATTAGTCTTGCAAAAAAATTGATTTATTTCGTCAATTTAATATTAAAAACACTTAAAGTTTAAGCCTCGCTAATTTACCTGCTATCAACAATTGAGGCAACTGAATAGCCAAGAGAAATCAGATTTAAATAGCAAAAACAATAAGCAAATAGATGATT
>JBFJZQ010000208.1:0-6149 GCA_041622015.1 Oleiphilaceae bacterium | reverse complement strand
TATTGGATATTAGCAACTTATAAAGTGACTGTACTTTAGTGAGTAATTCAGTTAATGATGCTTTCTCGTCATCGGTTTTGACATTCAGTAAGGCTGAGTCAATATCTGCTTTAATTGTTTGATCAATTTGCTCAGCCCTCAGCCAGTCCTCATTCTCAATAGCAGATTTTAATTGACCCAGAGCATCCAACAACGATTGATTTTCACTTACCATTTCAGCCTCTTGAAAACATTTTCTTTAATTGAGTTTATCGGAAGTAACGACCGGCTATATTTAGATCTCTGAGTGTAGAGAAAACTATTCTGCATTAGAAGACTTTTCTATCAGACGAAAAAAAACCACATCAACAGGGTTAATGTGGTTTCTATTTACTAAGGAGATTTAAATTGACTGCTGGATTACACCGGAATAGGCACCCTGTACACCATCACTATCAACCGTTGCAATGGCGAAGTAGTAAGTACCTGTTGTTAAGTCTGCAAAGATTGCGTTGGTTGAAGTCGCGCCGTCAACCGTTAACTGGCCAGACAAGTTTTCTTGGTCAGTTCCATAAACGATCACATAACCATTTATTTCATACAAGGCCAACTCACTTCCATCTTCACGTTCTTGAGGAATATCCCAAGTTAATTCAATTGAACTTGGCAACTCAATTGCTGTAACACTTAAGGCTGCTGCATCTGAAAATACTGGACCTTCTGAGTTTCGAACAATAACACTATATGTCGCTGCATCTGTTAGTACGGTATTTTCAAGACTATAAGAAGATGAAGTTGCACCGTCGATGATATCGCCATCTTTTAACCATTGATAAGTGATATCGCCATCACCTGTCACCTGAACACTAAAACTTGCAGCCGAATTTTCTTCTACTGTTAATGCTTCTGGCTGAGAAACGATAACCACTGGATTTACTATTGGCTCTACTGGTTCAATTACCGGCTCTACTGGTTCAATAACAGGCTCTACTGGTTCAATAACAGGCTCTACTGGTTCAATAACAGGCTCTACTGGCTCAACTATCACAACAGGCGTATTAACCGTTAATAGAGCAGATAATGATGACTGACTGCCTACACTGTTACTCACTACAACATCATATAAAGCAGCATCAGACAAAGTGACATTATTTAGTGCAAGAGAGTTGCTGGTAGCGCCTTCAATATTCTGGCCGCCTTTTCTCCACTGAAAGCTTAAGGTACCGCCACCAGAAGCTGAGATTGAAAAGCTGGCATTTCCGCCTGACACAACTGTAACACCTTGAGGTTGAGTTGTTATTTGTACAGCAGCGACTTCGATTGGAGCAGGCTCTTGTACTTCTTCGATTGGAGTCTGACTTTCAACAATGGACACATTTTCAACTGCATCTTCACCACCGGCGCCGCTGCCACAGGCTGTTAATAACACACTCATGACTAATGCAAATGCAAACTTAGCGTTTGATGTTGTTTTAACTGCGTCAATTAAATTCAATGAAGACATACTTTTACCCCAACCGGTTTTTCTTAATTACTTACGTTGGAGAAATATTAGCCTAGACATCCACAAAATGACGGATACAGTTTGTGTTTTAATGTGTTTTTGCGCCATAAAAATGACGTTAGTGAAATTTTGTGAAATCATTTGAAACATTCGGGTGACACAATTCACATTTCATGCGTTTTCAGCATGAATGTATCAATACTGATAACATCAGTGTTTATTTAATAAATCACTTACCGGCCTGAATGAACGCCTGTAAAGCTCATTCGGTCCGTTTTTTGACAGCGCATCAAGGTGCGCTTTGGTGGGATAACCTTTGTGCTTTGCTAAACCGTAACCTGGGTATAACTTATCTAATACCACCATTTCACGGTCGCGAGTAACCTTAGCAAGAATTGAAGCTGCACTTATGCATGCCACTTTGCTATCACCTTTTATGACGAAGTCAGATGGAATACTTAGTTTTGGGCAACGATTTCCATCAATCAAAGCAAATTCAGCGGCCGGTGAAAGTGCTTCGATCGCTCTTTTCATCGCAAGTAGAGAGGCATGTAAAATATTTAGCTGGTCTATTTCTTCAACGCTGGCACTGGCAATTGCAAAGCTTAAAGAAGAGTTCACAATTTCCTCATAAAGCGTTTCACGTTTTTTTTCAGAGAGCTTTTTTGAATCCGCTAAACCCGGTATGGGTTTATTCGGATCAAGGATGACCGCCGCCGCAACAACAGGCCCTGCAATGGGTCCGCGACCCACCTCATCGACACCGGCAAATAAGTCACCCGGGTAAACCAACTTAAAGGCTTGATAATCGAAGTCAGTTTGAGATGGAAACAAATCAGGCGCCTGTGCTTTAGACATCAATACATCCTATCAATTTGAAGCTAAGCGCTTCAAGTACGCTCAAGTAAAGCAACAAGCGCATCAGCCGCTTGCTCACTGGCATCTTTTTTTAACTCATGATGCAGGTTTTCAAACTCACCCTGCATTGCTTTTGATTTTTGCTCATCAAGCCTTTCAAGTACCCGAGCACCTATTAAATCAGCACGAGCCTGATCCTGTATTAGCTCAGGCACTAGCTCCTTATTCGCTAGTAAATTAGGCAAAGAAATAAACGGCGCTTTTAACAAACGCTTCATAATATAGTGGGTAATACGTGACACTTTGTAGGCCACGACCATTGGACGTTTCAATAGCATGGCTTCCAAGGTTGCTGTGCCAGAAGCCAGAACGACAACATCACTCGCCGCCATGACATCGCGTGATTGGCCGTTTATCAAGGTAATGGGTAAATCCCTCGCATGTTCAGCGATAAGCAACTCTAACTGATGTTTCCGAGCCTCATTCACATAAGGTAGAAGAAAAGTAATTTCTGAATCATGCAGATACAGCCAACGCGCCGCCTCTAAAAAACTTTGCCCTATATAAGAAATCTCACCGCCACGACTTCCCGGGAGCAATGCCACTATTTTAGACGTTTGAGCAAGCTTAAGTTTTTCTCGTGCGCTTACTTTATCTATTTTAATCGGTATCAGGTCAGCTAAGGGGTGACCCACAAACTTCACTGAAATTTGATGCGCCTTATAAAACTTGGCTTCAAAAGGAAACAAGGTAAGCATTAAATCAACTGCACGCGCAATTTTGAAAACCCTTTTTTGGCGCCATGCCCAAACAGATGGACTGACATAGTGACCGGTCTTGATGCCTTTTTTTCTGAGCGCTAATTCAAGCCCTAAATTAAAATCGGGCGCATCAATTCCTATGAAGACATCTGGACGTTTTTGCAAAAAATGTTTTTTTAATCTTCGTCGAATCCCGACCAGCTCAAATATTCTCCCTAATACTTCAACTAAGCCCATGACAGACAAGCGTTCCATAGGAACATGTGAACAGAACCCCTGCTCTATCATCAAAGGACCACCAATACCTTCGAATTGTGCATTCGGATAGCGCTTACGTATTGACTGAATGAGACCGGCACCAAGAATATCACCCGAAATCTCACCCGCAACCATACCAACAGTAATAGGCCGTTGAGAAACGAAGCTATTACTTTCAATTTGAGTAGGTGTATTAATGAGAGTCGTTGATTTCGGGTCGTGGTCAGACATAGGTATTAGCGAATAATCCCACGATTGGATCGCTCAATACTTTCAACAAAAACTTTAACGACTGGCAGCGATTCAGCCACTTCTGCTAGTTGAGACAATGCATCTTTTAAATTAAGACCTTGTCGATAAACAATTTTATAAGCTCTTTTAAGCGACAAGATCTCTTCGGAAGTGAAGCCCCTGCGCTTAAGACCCTCGCTATTCAAGCCGTGCGCCGATGCTGATTGCCCACTAGCCATGACAAAGGCAGGCATGTCACGCAGAACAATACTACCGCCTGCACTCATACTATGTGAGCCAATCTGGCAGAACTGATGAACCATTGTTCCACCTCCTAAAATAACGTGATCCGCTACCTGCACATGGCCTGCTAGCGTTGTGTTGTTAGCCAAGATGCAATGATCACCCACTAAACAGTCATGGGCGACGTGCACATAGGCCATCAATAAGTTATCACTACCAATTTTAGTCAGGCTGTTATCTTGAATGGTGCCACGATGTATCGTGCAGTTTTCACGAATCACATTCCTATCGCCAATTTCTAGCCTAGTAGGCTCACCCGCATACTTCTTATCCTGGCACTCTTCACCAATACTTGAAAATTGAAAAATTCGATTACCATCGCCAATTTTAGTTGGGCCTTTTATAACAACATGCGAGCAAATTTCGCAGCCAGCACCAATTTCAACATCATCACCAATTAAAGACCAAGGGCCGATGCTCACCCCTGCACCAATAATTGCATTTTTACCTATAAGCGCAAGTGGATGAATAGAGGCTGTAGGATCAATTTTAGCTGTAGGATGAATCTGCATAGTTGCATCACTCATATTAAGATATCCACGTTCTGTGTTAGTGTGTTGTAGTTTATTTCAACCCAATGCTGGAGATTATCTTTCGCGTTCAGCCGTCATTATTTCAGCCGTACATGCGACTTCACCATCAACATAGGCAGTGCAATCGAATTTCCATATATTATGCTTAGCTGTAATCAAACGCGACTCAAGAACTAACTGATCACCAGGCACAATCGGACGCTTAAATCTGACTTTATTGGTGCCGGCAAAATAATGAATCAGATTCTCACTAGGTTTTTTATTGGTTGTGACAAACCCGAGAATACCCGAAATCTGAGCTAAGGCTTCAAGCACCAGAACACCGGGCATGATCGCAGCGTCTGGAAAGTGCCCCTGGAAATAGTGTTCATTGAAGGTGACGTTTTTGTAGCCTTTAATACTTTGCCCGGATTCAACTTCAATCACCCTATCAACCAATAGGAAGGGATAACGATGTGGCAGATATGTTTGGATTTCAGCTATATCCATTCTCATAATTTGAAACCTGAAAAATTCAATTGATCATTGTGATAACAGTTACTTACTCGTCACCTTTGGCTTTCAAGGCAAGTTCGAGTCGCTTGATTCGATCAGCCATTTTATCTAGCTGCCTTAAGCGCGCGATACTTTTACGCCACTTAGCATTTGGTTGTACGCCTGTTCCTGATGAATACACACCCGGTTCAGTTAAGCTTTTGATAACCATTGTCATTGCCGTTATATGAACGCCATCTGTTATCGTTAAATGCCCAGCAATACCACTTGCGCCGCCAATAATACAATTCTTACCAATCACAGTACTACCGGCAATAGCTGAACATGCTGCAATAGCAGTATTTTGGCCAATACGTACATTATGAGCGACCTGAATCTGGTTATCCAAAATAACGCCACGTTCGATGACTGTATTATCTAAAGCGCCTCGATCAATCGTGGTATTCGCACCAATCTCGACTGAGTCTTCAACCACCACGCCACCTAACTGGGATATTTTGAGCCACTCACCATTAACCGGTGCAAAACCAAAACCATCCGACCCTATAATAACGCCACTATGGATAATGCAATGATTACCAATGGAAACACCATGATAAATTGTGACACTGGCATAAAGGCGCGTGTTTTCACCAATAATAGAATCAGAGCCTATGACTGAATTAGCACCGATAATTGCACCTGACTGAATAGTGACTCCCTTACTAATCACAACACCTGCGTCAATTTGAACATTGGCTTCAATCTTGGCCGAAGGATGAATAACGGCAGTTGGATGAATAGTGAAGGACAGCTTATCTTGTGAACTATTTATATCCCATAGATGGCTTAGTTTGGCATAAGCTAAATAAGGGTTTTCATGCACTAGAGCATGTGAGCTGCATGAATCTACAAATTTAGAACTGACTATAACTGCCGCAGCCTTTGTTTCTGCTAAAAATTTTTCATAGGCAGGATTAGCTAAAAAGCTTAATTGCTCTGATGATGCGTTTTGCAGTGTTGCTAAGCCAGATATTTTGGTATGAGCATCACCTTTTACTTCACCACCGACAAGCTCTGCCAGCTCTCCAAGAGAGTATGAATTAAGCGACATAGTTACAATGACCCGGTATCAATTGATTAGAAATTACTTATTTAACTTATTTAGCTTTTTAACAAACTTTTCCGTTAAATCCATGTTTTCCTTAGCAAACAACGCCGCTTCACGAGGCATAAGCAAATCGAGTT
>JBFJZQ010000207.1:0-6149 GCA_041622015.1 Oleiphilaceae bacterium | reverse complement strand
GACAACATCATCATACCCATCGCCATCAATACACTGGCAACAACCATATCAATAATGAGAAAAGGTAGAAAAAGCAGAAAACCTATTTGAAAGGCTGTTTTCAACTCACTGGTTACAAAAGAAGGCATCAGAATCGTAAAAGGTAAATCGTCCAAAGTTTCATATTCCACCCCAGAGATTCTCACAAACAAAGCTATATCATCTTCCCGTGTCTGACTTAACATAAACTCTCGAAACGGTTCACTGGCTTTTTTAACCGCATCCATTGGCGCAAGCTGCTCATTGATGTAGGGCTGAATAGCTGTTTCATTCACTTTTTCCAAGACAGGTGACATAATAAAAAAAGTTAAAAACAGACTTAAACCTAAAATAATCTGGTTAGAGGGTGTCTGCTGCAACCCTAGCGCCTGACGAAGTATTGAAAATACGATGATAGTTCGCGTAAAGGAGGTCATCATCATCAACATCGCTGGCAAAAATGTCAGCGCGGTCATCAGACCTAAAATTTGCAAGGTTACCGAATAAGTTTGTGAACCATCTGGATTGGTAACTAATTTAACAGCTTCTATCCCAGGATCTGCCGCCAGAGAGATCAAAGGTGAAATGAGTAATACAAACAGCAGTAATATTCTTTTAAGAAGCATGAGCAGGATCATCCTTAGATTTTGACTCATTTACTGACGTTATACTTTCGGAGGGCTCTTCCTTTTTAGTGGCACTTAATACTGACTGAAGCTTGGTTAGAAAATCGCTTTGTTTAATTTGTGGATTAGCAGTATCTAAGGGGATCACTGTTTCATCAAAGGAGTGCAAGTGGCTTATCTGTTGAGTGGTTACACCTAGCAAAAACTGTTTGCCTTTTATATCAATTAAGGCAACCCTCTCTCTCGCACCTAAACTAATAGAAGTGACTACTTTCATTTCTCTTGTTCCGGCAAAATTCATTCCGCCAAAGCGCTTTACAAACCAAGAGAGCGCAAATATAAAGCCGATCATACCCAACAATACGACCAGAACAATGGGCCAATTAGTAAACGGAGAAATACTTTTACTCACCGAAGCCTCAACGCTAGCCTCTGCGAAGACTTGCCCAGAATAAAAGCAGAATAATAAGATGAAAACTATCCGGCTAAAGAAATTAAAACGTTTATAGTTCAATGATCTAACCTAAACGACGAATTCGTTCACTAGGACTAACGACATCGGTTAAACGAATACCAAATTTTTCGTTCACCATGACCACCTCACCATGCGCAATTAATGTACCGTTTATTAGCACATCCAAAGGCTCACCGGCTAAGCGATCCAACTCAATAACAGAGCCTTGATTCAGCTGCAGCAAATTTCTAATAGGAATAGAGGTATTGCCGACCTCCATCGAAATAGTCACAGGAATATCGAGAATGACATCGAGGTCCGGCGCCATAGTGCCAGACTTCATTTCTGGCGACGCTTTAAACGACTCAAGCGGAGCTGCTTTTATATCGTCAGCCGCTTTTCCTTCAACAGCCTCGGCTTCTGCCATCGCGGCCGCCCATTCATCTTCAACATTGTCGTCCGAGTCACCTGATTCTTCCATGGCAGACTCCCACTCTGCGGCAAGTTTCTCATCTTCACTCATACTATCTTGCGATTTATCATCACTCATTATTTTCTACCATTACTGTCGAATTTTTGGGACGTTCTATTCTGTACTCTATTTTTGCAGCTAAAGCGCCGTTACTTTGACCGAGCCTAGCTTTGAACATAGGCACTCTATTTGCTGTCACAGTGACTAATTCAGGAAAATCAATGGGTACAATATCGCCCGCCTTCATTTTGGCGACATCTCTCAAGGATATCTTATCCTCTAATACCGTAACATTGACGGGTACACGAGCTTCTAAAAGATCTTTTCGAATGGTCGTCATCCACCGCTCGTCAACATCGTCAACATCACTTTGCACACCCGCATCTAGTACTTCTCTAATTGGCTCGATAGTGGAGTAAGGGATTGCCATATGCAAATCACCACCACCACCATCTAGTTCAATATGGAAGGTGCTCACCACCACCACTTCACTCGGGCTCACAATATTCGCCATGGAAGGGTTTACTTCGGAGTTGACGTATTCGAAGTCAACTTTGAATACGGCATTCCAAGCTTCTTTCATATCAACGAAGACTTGTTCTAATACCATATGAACAACACGTATTTCGGTGGGTGTAAACTCTCTACCTTCTATTTTTGCGTGGCGACCATCTCCACCAAAAAAATTATCTACCAATTTAAACACTAGCTTGGCGTCAAAAATAAATAAGCCTGCCCCTCTCAAAGGGCGAAGTTTAACGATATTCAAACTGGTGGGCACATATAAAGTATGGATGTATTCCCCAAACTTCATAATTTGAACACCACCTGTTGAAACATCCGCATTTCTGCGCAAAAGATTAAACAAGCTTATTCTGGTATAACGTGCAAAGCGTTCATTGATCATCTCCAATGTCGGCATGCGACCACGAACGATACGATCCTGGCTCGCTAGGTCATAATTTCGTATGCCTTCTTCGTCGGTATCGTCTTCGGTATCGATATCGCCATCATCGACACCGTGCAATAACGCATCTATTTCATCTTGTGATAATAAATCTTGCACATTTGCATCCGATTAGTTGAATTTACGTTCATTGGCTCTTGCTTTAATTAGGTATCTAGCTTGATTGATTAGCCACTTACCTTTTACTCACTTTTTAGTTGTTATTCATGGCTTACTGCAACACAAAGTTTGTAAAGTATACATTTTCTATCTGTCCTTCTCCTTCTCCTTCTCCTTCAGCGCTTAAAACGGAATTGATGACGTCTACCGTTTTTGCTTGCAAAGTAGCCTTTCCTGTTTCGGTTTTAATTAAATTAAAATCCATTCCACCATAAGTACTTAATAGCTTAGAGCGAATCAGCGGCATATGATGTTCGAGACTTGAAAACACAAGAGTATCTCGTGCAGAAACAGAGAATGATATCTGCATGTATCTCTGTCTGCCTTCAACATTGAAGGTTACTAAGAACGGTGGCTTTAATTCAAGATAGCTTGCAGGAATTTTAACTTCCTCTACAGGAGCTGCATTGTCTTCTTGTGCCGTTTCTTCATTATCGCTACCCGTTAATAGAAATAGTGTTACACCAACAGATAAACCTATTGCTAACACAGCAACCAATACAAAAATAATTATTATTTTTTTATTCGATTTAGTACCTGAGGTTTCATTACCTTCAGTTTTTTCTTCTTCAGCCACGCCAAATTCCCGTCATTATTAATAGAAGCTGTACTTAGTTAATACATACAGCAAGCGACATACCACTTTCACCTGCCAAGTAAATAAAATATAAGCTTAGCAAGGGAGAGTAGTTTCTACTTCATAGTTTAGACGATAGAAAACAAATTAGCAGAACTAAAGTTAATTAAACAAAATAGTCGACCAAATTAGACTGTTTAATGGTAATTTCTTTTTCTGTCATGACTAAATCTGCACTTTCATCTGACTCATTACCGGATTGCGAAAAGCCCTTTTCGGTTGAATCTGAATTTGATTGTTGAGACTGTTCTCGTGAATCAGAGTCAATGTTTACATCACCTACATTAACACCGTTTGCTTCCATCATTTCTCTTAAACGCACCACATTCGACTCTAATAAGTCTCGAACAGACGCGTTATTAACATTGAAGGTGACGGTCGCTACATCATTCTGGACGTGAATTTTTACATCTATCGGACCAAGGTCGGCAGGATTTAAATGCATTTCAGCTGACTGAATATTCCGCCCAGCAAACCATAATATTTTTTGACTAACCTCATCACTCCATTGTTCGGAATTAACAGGTGAGCTCAAGGTCGTCGAATACTGTTTTAATGTTTCATTTGGCGTTTTTAGCTGTAAATCTGAAAATTTTAGGGCTGCTTTATCTTTTGCATCAGTTAAGGTTTCTGAAATCGAATCAGTCAAATCAGAATTATCTAATACCTTGGAATTAATTAACTGATCCATTTCTGCCTGAAAAGACTGATCAGTTTCTGACACCAAGCTTTTTGAAACCATGCCATCAGAAACCAAGCCATCAGAAACCAAGCCATCTGGCGTTAAACCTTGAGAGAAAGTATTAATTGGATTTCCTGAACTTGGTGCCACATTTGAAGTTTGCGACATTTGTTGAGGGTCATATCGTTGCCACTGCCCACTTTTACCTTTCCCTGAGTCAAATGAAAACCCTAAGAGTGCACTAGCACTGCCAGCGGAGTTCTGTTCAAACCCTTGCGCCTGCGTGGTTATTTTATTAACAACAGAGTTCAACTGTAAAAATGCTGCTTCCAAACCTGTTATGTCTTTGTCCAAAGCAGCAGACATAGAATCGTCAACTTGATTCATTAAAGATTGGATCATTGAACCTAATTCAGATAAAAAACCCGGCAAATTAAGGCCATCACCCAAACCATCCACACTTAAAGAGGACAAGTCCTGCCCATCTAAAAATGCTCTGATATCAATAAGTGTTTCTGAATCTGGGTCCATTTCTTCTAATTTATGCAGTATATTATCAATGGCTTCTCCCAACGCCTTCAAGTCACTTTTCATCAAGTTTTCCGAACCCTGAGTATTAGGCTTATCAACCACAGAGGATAAAATATTATTAAATTTAGCTTCTGCTTTCTTGTCCATACCCTTGGCATCAATGGGGTTTGAGACACCATACATAGGTGATTCTTTGGTTCTGTTTGGCAAAGCACTGTTTGACAAAGAACCGTTTGACAAAGAACTGGGTGAGGAGTTTTGAACTTTCGCAGAAGATAACAATAACTCAGGCATAATAATCGTACCCTTAAAAAATAATACGTCAGACATATTAATCACTGAGCTTTTGATTAGCTTAATTCATTTGCTCAGTACAGTTATTGGTTATATTGCGAAAATCGAGCCAACTAACAAAAGCAATTTAATAAACACTAAAAAATAAGTAGGTGAATGAATAAATTTAGGGCTTTAATTCAACAAGCTTAATTGGCAAAGAAGTTCTATCAAGGTAGTTTTTTTATCGTAAAAAGCTGATTGAAATTAGCAATTTCAAATATTTTATTAACATCTTCAGAACAATTGATAATCGAGATAACAGCTGTTTTTAAAGCATAATCTTTTAACAGCAACAACATACCCAATGCAGAGCTATCTAAATACATTAACTCTGACATATCTAATATATATTCATCAACTAATTGGGCTGGCTGGCTCTGATAGGCTTCACTAAAACTATTATGAGATGCAAAATCTAATCTTCCTCTGAGCTTTAAAGAAAGTGTTTTAGAGCTCGCATCATATTCATAGCTGATTGGCATTTACATATTCCTTAAATAATCGCAACGTTTTTTTAATTTGTACACACATCATAAAGCTTACTCTCCCACTATTTGAAGCTGGATTATTATTAACAAGGTTTTTTCGCTTTCTTTAAAAAGGACGTTAACTATTGAACTTTTTGGTAAATAGTTTTTCCAATATGTTTGAATCGCGGACTCAAATTAGATAAGCGCTCGGAATGCCCAATAATCAAGTACCCCCCGTCTTTTAGCATTTCAGCAAAGCGATCGCACAACACAACTTGTGTTAAATCATTAAAATATATTATTACGCTTCGACAAAATATCAGATCAAGTGAGCCATTGATTGGCCAATTATTATCTAATAAGTTCAGGCGCTGAAAATCTACAATTTCTTTTAATTCTGGCTTTACTTTAATTACATTAGGCTGATGTTTGTCATGCAAAAACCACTGCTTTGTTTTTTCTAGCGAAGAGGATTCAATACTATCAATGTCATAGATTCCTTGCCGACCTTTTTCAAGCTTTTGTGGATCAAGTTCCGTTGCCAAGATCTTACAATCCCAGTCATTAAAACCTTCTTTCTCTAGCAAAGTCATTGCAATGCTGTAGGGTTCTTCTCCAGTAGAACAACCCGCAGACCAGATTCTAATTTTTTTAAACGCACTGTTGGTATTCACCCATTCAGAACAAAGCGTCTTAGACAGAAAATCGAATTGATGCTGATTATCAAAAAATGAAGTCTGTTTGGTCGTTAAGGCATTGATAAACTCAGCCACTTCAGGCTTATCTTCAGAATCAAT
>JBFJZQ010000206.1:0-6165 GCA_041622015.1 Oleiphilaceae bacterium | reverse complement strand
CCATCAAGCTTGAAGATGACATATTGAAAACACAGTTAGAGCGTTTTCAATCAACATTTTCGGATTTGGTGCATCTGGAATATAGTTCACAATCCTCAATCGAAACTATCGCAATTGAGTTTGCAGCGAATGATGACGTGATATCAGATACTATTTCATCGAAGAGTCGCAGTTCAGGAAAGCTATATTCAAATCAATTGAACCATTCCATTTATGATGATTGGCGTGTTCAAAGCTTTACCGGTTTAATGAATGAAAGCCAACGGCGTGCTCGTGCTGACAAGACTACAAAAGATATGCTTAGGTCACTTGAGCGTAAGAAAACCTCGGCAACGCTTAATCAAAATGATATTAATATTTTTAACTTTCCGAAGGGAAGCCAAGCCGGTACTTTCTTGCATACTTTATTTGAACACCTCAATTTTGAAGAGGGTGAGCTGGAAAAGAAATTATCGCATCAATACCCAAACTTGGAGTCGTTTATTCATACTAGGCTGGGCTTTACAAACCTAGTTGAGGCAAAACAGATTGATGCCTGGGCGAACTATTTGGCAGCATGGGTTCGTTCAGTGCTGCAAGTACCTTTGCTTAGTGGTATACATTTATCTGGCTTAGCTGAGAAAGCCTATTTTTCTGAAATGCAGTTCTATTTTTCGGTCAAACAATTTCAGTCTGTGCGTTTTAATTATTTATTAAATGAATATCTTCAAACGAAAACGGATATCGACTTTTCAAGTTTCGAAGGGCATTTAAAAGGCGCCATCGACTTGGTGTTTGAAGCAAAAGGCCAGTTTTATATTCTGGATTACAAGTCAAATTACTTGGGTGATAGTCTCGGCGATTATCAAGCAGAATCCTTGGCTATTGCCATGGAGGAACATCGCTATGATGTTCAGTATGAGCTTTACAGCTTGGCCTTACACCGTTTTCTCAAACAACGTTTAAAAGATAAATATGATTACCAGCGTGATTTTGGCGGTGTAATTTATCTGTTTTTGAGAGGTTTAAAGCTAGAACAAAACCATGATCAAGCAATTCCCTCTAAAGATGGCAAGCCATCAGGTGTTTCTTTTGTAAAACCGCCTGCTGATTTGATCCTTACTTTGGATCAAGAGGTGGGGCGTTTATGAGCATCTTAAAGCACCCGCTCTTATTAGCGTTAGCCAAGTTAGTTGAACAAGAACGAACCGCCTTTAAATGGATAGATCTTTATACCGCACAATTTGTTGCGGATTCTTTTTGTCAGAATATTCAAGAAAATGTCGCTCTAGCGACTATGGGGATGGCAGATTTATTTGATGAGATGCCAGAATGTCAGTCGAAGCTTAACGAGGCTGATATCCTTGTCTTAACGCTTATCTGCTCACAGCTGGTAAGCCAAGGACAAACCCATCTCAAGCTCTCGAATCTACCTCAAGAACTAATGACCAGTGTGAAAGCATGTGCTTATCGGCCTAGCTTTACAAATTCCCTTGAATGGCTGGATGGTTTGAAAACTTTAGCGCAACCCAAACTGCTGCGCGTGCTCAACGTCGACCAGTGCATGGACGATGTTATTCCTTTAGATATTGATTTTGCTACTAACAAAGCGCCATTGGTACTTTGTGGAGATAAACTTTATTTGGCGAAATATTGGATGCTTCATCAACGCTTTGAGCATTGGTTGGTGTCACGCGTTGCTTATGTAGAGCAATTAGCCGGAGCCTTATTAGACGATTTATCGCAAGAACTTCAACGAGTATTTGCTCTAGAAAAAACGAGTGTTAATGAGGATGTAAATTGGCAAGCGGTTTCTGCTGCGCACACGCTTGTTAAGCCTTTTAGTTTGATTACCGGTGGCCCTGGAACCGGGAAAACCACCACGGCAGCGAGCTTACTGTATATGTTGATGTATAAACGTCAACGACAAGCTGCACTGCACCAGCCATTACAAATGAATAATACCTTGCCGAACGAGAAGCTACATGTTCGCTTATTGGCACCGACAGGGAAGGCGGCTGTTAAATTAGCAGATTCAATACGTCGGCAACTCAAACAAATTGAAGCGCGTATCTTGGGTAACGATCTAACTTGCTTAAGAATGAGTGATTGTTTGCCAGAAACGGGTGAAACAGTGCACCGCTTTTTATATGAGCTGGGTGGTTTGCGTGATTCATTTCAACGGCCAAAGCGCTTCAAAGGCGATGAGGTCTTACTCAAACGCAGTGAGCATACCGAGTTTGCACCAAGATCCAAGGCCGCCTTAGATGTGGTGATTGTGGATGAATCTTCGATGATGGATTTGGCTTTAATGGTCGAACTGGTGACTTTAATTCCCCCCACAACACAGCTGATTCTCTTAGGAGATCATGATCAGTTACCGGCCGTTGATCCGGGTCAGGTGTTTACTGAATGCGTTCAGTATTTCTCAAAACGAAAACAAAATTCCACTGAGTTAGCGTGTTTGGCAACATTAACAGGCTATAAAAAAAATCAACTAACTGCTTTCGAAGGTGCAGACTTTTTAGACACTGGTTTGGGTTTTCAGCCGCTTTGTTCATTGCGTAAAACCTATCGATTTGACGGTGAGCTAAAAATCGCTGCAGATCAGATTAAAAACGGTGAGTTGCATAAGTTCAAAAAACAGTTTTGGCCTCAGAGTGATGGCTTTAAACTAGACTCAGCGGTACGTTGGTATGACCTGAGCATGGCTGAAACGATAGATTATCAAACCATGGTTAATGGCTATGTCGATTACTTTAAGTTGCTTGCCGAAGGTGCGTCGTTAGCTGCCTTATCAGAGCAGTTTGAACGTTATCAATTACTTTGCTCAACCCTTGAAGGCCCTTTGGGTGTACATTTTCTGAATACTTATATTGAACAGCGGTTCCACTCCATCTGCTTTCCTAATGGGCAAGTAACAGGCGAACTTTATCACGGTAAGGCTATTTTGGTGACCAGAAATCATCCACACTTAGGTATTTACAATGGTGATATCGGCTTTGTTATCTCCGATGTTAAAACGTCCAACTTGACTGTGCATTTTCCCGTTGCTAATCATGAAACGATTATTGTACCGCCTGCGCGGATTAAAGAATGGCAAACCGCCTATGCTATGACGGTACATAAAAGCCAAGGCTCGGAATATCAGAATGTGGGGGTCGTCTTGGCAGAATATGCCAAAGAGCTCTTATCCAGAGCCTTGCTTTATACTGCGCTCACCAGAAGTAAGGAAAAGTGCGATATTTGGGCAAGTACCGACTCTTTGGAGCGGGCGTTTGAGAATTGAAGTTAATGAGCGATTAACGAGGGTTTTCATTTAGATAAGGGATAGTGATTCTATCTCCGCAATGAATGAGATGGTCGATAAATTAATACACTTAGAAACCTTTCTTAACCGTTTTTCAGTAATTAAATTTCTTCATCATAGCTATCATAATCGGGCAGTTTTATATTTTTGGAGTGTGTAAATGCCATATTCAATTGATGAGAAATTATCTCAGGATATCTTGCGGGGTATAGTGATACCTCCTTGTCCGCAGATTGTGGCAGACATTCAGCTTGAGTTAGCCATGCCAGACCCGGACATTAATGATATTGCAGCTTTAATCAATCGAGATGCAGGTATTGCCGGCAGTGTACTCAAGGCTATTAACTCACCTTTGTTTGGTTTGTCAGGTAAAGTTAAGTCAGTTACTCATGCGGTCAATTTACTTGGTTTTAACAGTGTGATTAATATCGTTACCGCCTTGTCGCTAAAAAAGGTGTTATCAGATGAGGGTATTGCCGCGATGAACCGGTTTTGGGATACCGCCAGTGATGTTGCAAATGCGGCAACGATAGTGAGTAAATATGCCAAATTGGGTACGCCAGATGAAGCTTATTCAATTGGTTTGTTCCATGATTGCGGTATTCCGTTAATGATGATGAAATATCCTGACTATATGACAGTATTAGAAGAAGCGTATGCCTCGGTTGATAAAAGAATTATCGATATTGAAGGTGAGTATTACAAAACAGATCACACCGTATTGGGTTTTTATACTGCCAGGGCTTGGAGAATACCTGAGCATGTCTGCGAGGTTATATCTGTGCATCACTGTTGTAAGCCTGTCTTTGAAAACAAGCCCAATACCCGAACTCCAGTAAAAGATTTACTCGCCGTACTGAAAATCGCAGAGCATATTAGTGCTTCATATAAAACGCTAGGAAATTGTTCACGTGACTATCAATGGGAGCAAATTAAGCACTACGTGCTTGACTATACAGGGCTAGTAGATGATGACTTTATGAATCTGATCGATGAGTGTAAAGAGGCTGGGATTGTATAATTTGTCTCAGATTTAGATTATCTGCGATGGCTTAACATACCAATAGAGCTATTCATGTTTTCCTGCTAGATTAAAGTAAGAGGGTTTTTGTATTCTGTATGGATATTCTCTTTTGAAGTGTTACAGATCATACACCTTATGTCTTTCAGTGAGCATGCAGGTAATGATATTGGACATGTTATTGTTGAAGCTCACGCCTTATCATTTCTGTATTGAGGCAGGCTTTGTCAGGTCTTACAAGGAAGGTTATTATGAAACTCATTATTTCAGCAGGTCGCTTAAGATTCCTCATTAACCGTCTGCGAGAGCATCTTTGGGTAAGGCCTTTGGTGGTGTGCTTGCTATCGATCGGTGCTGCTTTCGTGGCTCGGCTTGCGGATGACATAGGGTTAGCGCACTTTGTGCCTAAGATTTCTCATGACTCTATCGAAACTTTACTCTCCATTATGGCAAGTAGCATGCTGGTAATCGCGACCTTTTCAGTCTCGTCGATGGTGGCAGCCTACACGTCAGCAAGTAGCACGGCGACGCCACGTTCATTCAGTTTGGTTGTTTCTGATGACGTATCACAAAATGCGCTGTCGACTTTTGTTGGTGCATTTATATTCAGTATTGTGGCACTCATGGCAGCTAAAAATGCCTACTTTGAGAAGGCTGGACTCTTTGTTCTTTTCGCACTGACAGCCATGGTCTTTGGTATTGTTATTTTTACCTTTGTTCGTTGGGTCGATAGTATTGCTCGTCTTGGACGTATCGGTTCAACCATCGAAAAAGTAGAGAAAGCCACAACCCAGGCATTTAGACAGCGGCAGAAAGTACAGAGCCTGCATTGTATGCAAGAGAAAGAAATTCCGTCAAATGCATGTCCGGTCATCTCAGATAAGGTTGGGTATGTGCAGCATATCGACATGGCTGCGATTCAGGCATGGGCTGAGGAAACCGAGGTTCATGTGTCTATAGTATCGTTGCCAGGCACGCTTGCTGTGCCAGATAAACCTCTTGCCTATATTAGCGCTTCATCAGAAGATCAGAAAAATATTGACACCACCTGCCTACTTGAATCTTTCCAGCTTGGAAAAAACCGGCTTTTTGAGGACGACCCCCGTTTCGGGCTTGTTGTATTATCCGAAATTGCTGGGCGCGCTCTATCGCCCGCGGTCAACGATCCTGGCACGGCAATCAATGTGATTGGTGTACTGCTCAGGCTCTTTGTACTATGGAATAAGCCGGTGGAAGATAATGAAGAAAACACACTCATGTATGATCGAATATCCGAACCCTCGGTTTTAGTACGTGATATGTTCGACGATGCTTTCACTGCCATTGCCCGCGACGGTGCTGGTGCAGTTGAAGTTTCATTGCGATTACAAAAAGCACTGAGTACGCTTGCTTCACTTGGAGATTCTGAAATGAGGGAGGCCGCCATAGCGCATGGAAAACTGGCCTTACAACGTTCATCAAAAGCCCTTAATACTGATGAGGATCTTACGCTCGTTCGAGATGCCGCAAACTATTTTTAAGCAGTACAGCATAAATTTTCGAAGGATTTATTAGTTCTTTCAATGAACTGTATTTGTCGATCCTGAGATAAACCCCCAATCATAGGTGTATACCTGTTTGTTTATTGAATAAGGGTTTATTAGATACTCAATTGGCGGTTGTTCCTCAGGACAATATGCTTTGAGTGTGCCGCTAAGTTCATTGCTTTTCAGTGTGAAATTACTTTCTATGGTGGGTTGAGCGCAGACCTTTGAGCAAGAAGTGTTCATTTCAAAGCTAGGGAAAAGTAGTTTTCCATTACTGATTCTGACACCAGTGAAAGACCTTGAATCATTTGATATTGGTTTCAATTGAT